>CAXPEK010000061.1:0-3417 GCA_964216065.1 Candidatus Actinomarina sp. | reverse complement strand
CTCTTCACTTTTTTTCTTTACATATGATAATATTCTTTTTCTTTGACCTATTAGAACTAATAAGCCCCTTCTTGAGTGAAAGTCTTTTTTATGAGTCTTAAAATGTTCAGTTAAATTAGAAATTCTAGTAGTTAAGATAGCACATTGCACTTCAGGAGAACCTGTATCTCCGTTACTAAGAGCATATTGTTTTATAATTTCTTGTTTCTGAGCCTTTAAAATAGACATAATCTTAATTTGTTAATAATTTTTTACTTTTTAAATAATTAGATGCAAAATTTGCAATCATACAAAATTCTGATCCAAGCTTAAGCTTTATATCTTGATCATCTTTAAAAGGCAAATTATTTGTTGCTATTTTTACACCATTTGCTAATTTTCTATAATTAAACTCGTTAATAGTGTAATTATATTTTAGCTTTATAAGCTGATCCAAACTAATTAAATTCGCCGTAATATCATTCAGGCCAGCCTGGTTAAAAATAAAATCAGAAGTTAGTTTATACTTATAGCCCTTAAAATTATCTATATATTCTCTGCTCAAACTACTAACATGTCCACATACTCCTAATTGAGCACATATATCCCTAGCTAAAGCTCTTACATATGTACCCTTACTGCAATAAACCGAGAATATTGCTTCATTTGTTGTTTGTGCAAGCAGTTGTAGGTCATAAATCTTAATTTTTCTAGGTGAAATCTCTACATATTTACCTGTTCTGGCATATTTATAAGCAGGCTTGCCCTTTATTTTAAGGGCTGAAAATTGCGGCGGTACTTGCATAATATCACCTTTAAACTTTAGCAACAGCTCTTTAATTGCTGCAATTTTAGGTCTCTTAACACTCTCTTCTGTAATCAAGCCCTTGCAGTCTAAAGTATCTGTGTTTTTACCCCATTTTATTGCAAATTTATATGACTTATTCTGCGCTAAAAAATAATCAGCAAACTTAGTTGCCTTACCTATAGCAATAGGTAATAAGCCAGAAGCAAAAGGGTCAAGAGTGCCTAAATGACCTACCTTAGATTTGGTAATTCTCCGAATTTTTGCTACTACATCATGCGAGGTGCAATCAGAGGCTTTATTCACTAGCAAAAAACCATTCATTTTCTGACCTTGCATGCTAAAGAGTGACATTCTAAACCCTCATTCTCTGCTATTAATATAGTTTCTTCTGCTAAATTATTAAAAGCTAATTTATTACACTCTATGATAGAACTTCGTCTTAAAAAATCATATATAGATAAACCAGAAGAAAATTTTGCCGACCCGTATGTCGGAAGCACATGGCTAGGTCCAGCCATGTAATCTCCGATAGATTCAGGTGTGTAAGAGCCAATAAATATAGCTCCTGCTGTAGAAATATTATCAATATAATACTGATTATCATTAGTCATAAGCTCCATATGTTCAGGAGCATATTGGTTAGCTATTTTTGCTGCCTCAGCTTTATTTTTGACCAACTTAATTACTTTATTGTTTTGCCAACTAGCATTAGCAATATCATAACGTTTTAACTTTGTAATTATTTGCGCAACATAAGCCTCAACTTTTCTAGCTAAAAGCTCAGAATCTGTAATTAATATCGGCCTTGCTAGCTTATCATGCTCTGCTTGAGACAATAAATCATAAGCTATATATTCAGGATTAGCAGACTCATCTGCAATAATTAGAATTTCTGATGGACCTGCAATTGAATCAATTCCAACATCACCATAAACTTGTTTTTTTGCTTCAGCAACATAGGCATTGCCTGGGCCTACAATTTTATTCACTTTACTAATTGATTCAGTGCCGTAAGCTAGTGCTGCTATAGCTTGAGCACCACCTACTTTATATATGTTTTCAACGCCACAAATTTTAGCTGCAACCAAAATTGCATCATTATATTTTCCTCCTGGACATGGCATAACTAAACTGATGTTTTTTACTCCAGCTATCTTAGCAATAGTAGCAGTCATAATAACACTACTTGGATAAGAAGCCAATCCTCCTGGCACATAAATACCAACTGATTGCAAAGGATACCATTTCCAGCCAGTCTTCACACCTTCAAGATCTTCATGAAAATCATCTTTAGGCATTTGTCTTAAATGATAATTTCTAACACGATTATATGCTTTTTTTAATGCATTGCTTAAATCAATAGAAATATTTTGTTCCGCTGCTGCAAATTCAGCTGCTGAAAATTTTAAGTTATTTTTAGCTATTTGAAATTGATCTAACTTATTAGTATAGTCTAATAAGGCTTGATCTCCGTTTTTCCTAACCGCAGCAATTATTTCTTTTACTATCTGGTCTATATTATTCATGTGAAAACCTATCAATAATTGCTAAAACTTGCTCGTTATTTGTTGCCATACTGTTATTGTTGATAATTAGTTGCGAAGTAACATCAATTATTTGTGTTTTTTCTTCTAAATTATTATCTTTTAAAGTTTTACCGCTGCTTACTAAGTCAGTTATTATATCACATAAATTTAAATTAACAGCAAGCTCAACTGAGCCATTTAATTTAATAGTTTCTATTTTTTTATTAATTTTATCAAAAAAGCTTTTAGTTAAATTTGGATATTTGGTTGCAACAACCAAATTATCAGTTGTATTGAAATCAAAATCTTTTTTACTAGCTACACTAAATTTACAACGCCCTATTTTTAAATCAGACATTACCGTTAAATTATTATATTGAAACTCTGCTATCACATCAAGACCACATACACCTATATCTGCAGCACCATATGAAACTAAAGTTGCTATATCGAAACTACGACAAATAATAACTTTTAAGTAAGGAATATTAGTAGAGAAAAACAATTTTCGTGATTTTTCGTTAAAAAAATCAGCTTCAATCTCGATCTGAGCTTTATTTAGTAACACAGATAATTCAGCCATAATTCTACCTTTAGGTAAAGCTAGGATAATATTTTTTTTTCTATCAATATTCACTTTTAATTTAAAAAATTTCAGTCTAAGCTTAATTTAATTACACATAAAATGCAATATCATGGTACTAGCATATCAAATAAAAGAACCTTTAGACGCTAAGAAACTTCGTTTAAAAAAAATTTCGTTGGATGAACCTAGAGACGATGAAGTAAGAATTAAAAATCACTATGTTGCCGTAAATCACTTCGATGTACACCACAGAAATGGGCAATATAAACTTAGTCAATTTCCTGCCACTCTTGGTATTAGTGGTTCTGGTGAAATTACCAAAATAGGCAAGGATGTTAAAAATTATAAAATAGGCGATCTAGTTTCATATGCTACTAACTTTATTGGTTCATATGCAGAAGAAATTAATATAAAAGCCCTGATTTTATTCAGCCCAGATAAAAATATCTCTCTAGCAGCACAAACTGCTATTAATGTACCATCACTTTTAGCTCATGCTTTAGTCACGAATGTTTATT
>CAXPEK010000060.1:0-4206 GCA_964216065.1 Candidatus Actinomarina sp. | reverse complement strand
GTTCAGACGTGTGCTCTTCCGATCTATAATTAAGACCAACTTGGTCTTTGCTATATTTTTTTATTAATAGATTTGGTAAAACTTTCTTACCAAATTTTTTACCCAATTTATGTGCTAAAATTGCATTATTATTATAACCTTTTTTACTAAGTTTCTGGTAATTATAGGGTACTATAGTAAGCAGGTCATAATCACCTATAATTTTACCAAATTTACTAATCAGCAAGCGTAAAAAAACTTGATTAATATAATTAACCTTACCATATTTATTTTTATATACTAAATCTTTACCCTGATTTTCTAAAGAAAAAATATATTCTAAATCACCATAATCATTAACTGCTGATTTTAAATTCAGACCAGACCAACATAAATAACAAAGTAAGTTGGGCGCTAAATTATCATTATTACAATTTATGCATTTTTTGCTTGCTAATAAATTAACAAAAAATTTTGTTAATTGGATACTAAAAATGTGAGTTGAAATTTTTGTAAACAGTATTTTAATCTATATCTTTGATAGAATGCAATTCTCAATCTACTGCCCCAGAACTATTCTGTTTTACTTTTTCATTAAATAACTCAGCTAGTTTTGCAATAGTAAAATTATTCACAAGAAATTGACTTCCAACTAATCCTTCTAATTTTAACAATAAATTTTCTGATTCAGACACATTTAGCACCGCGATAAAATCTAAAATATCTTCTTGCTTAAAGCGTGAAATAAAAATAGCAATCTTGCTTGCATAGTCAGAATTAAAATCCAAACCACTTTCTAAAGCAACCTCTTTCTCTAAGGTGCTATATATAGCATTGATTATATCTTTGTAATTATGTAATATAACATCTAGCTTGACAGTAGGAAAAAAATTTTTCCAATCCTGCACTAGCTTACCAGATATTTCAACTTCAAAACCATAGAGATTTAATTTAAAATTATCTATTAACAAGGTTCTTAACATGTTTTCTTTCATCTTATTAACCTCAAATTTACCTTGAAAAATAAATCCTAGTATAGACTGTTCTATAAATGATAAGTTATTTTCCTCAGAACTTAAAACAAAACTACTATTTGATGTTATATCAATATTATATTGATAGCTTTTTTCATGATCGACACGAGAAATAATAACATGACTAGGATCAGATTTAGAAAATAAATTATCTTCAGCTATCTCATCTTTATACATTAACAAACCATTATCTGAATAATTTACAGCTTTTAGCATCGAATTATTATCATATTCAACCATAAAATTACTTCGCTTATTTAGTTTTATGATATTTTTCTGTGTAAGAGTAACAACTTCAATAATTTCTGGTAAATTTAACTGTACTTTATTCTTGTCAGTGGATTGCTCATAATTAAGAATGGTTTCTCCACTCAAATTAATAGTTATATAAGTATCAGACCCCTCTTTTTCTTTAGCTTTTAGATTTACTACAGTGTTATTTAAACTGATTTGCGTAGGAATTTTATCCGCATTTAATTCTAATGTAATTTTTTCACTAGTTAATTTATGGTGAGTTGTACTAACTTTTGCTTTGCCAAAAGTTATTGATTTGGGATTTAATAAACCTGCTATTGTAAATTCAGAAAATTCTATCTCAGCTGATTCGTCTAACTCTTTGAGAGTTTGACTAACTTTTACCAATATTTCTTTTTTAACCCATTTATCAACCATGTAAATAGCAGATATAATTGTTAAAATAACAATTATAGAAAGTAAGATAATTTTATTATTTTTACTCATTTAATTACTAATATTTCTAGTTTCACTTGGAACAATTAACTCTATACCATCTAACTCATCACTCATCATAATTTGACAGCCTAACCTCGAAGTATGTGTCACCCCAAAAGCTAAATCTAACATGTCTTCTTCCTCTTCAGAAGCCTCTTCTAATTTGGCAAAATGCTGGTCATTTACGATCACATGACAAGTAGAACAAGCAAGCGAACCCTCACACGCTCCCTCCAAATCAATATTATTATTATGAGCTATTTCTAGGATAGATAAGCCATTTTCTGCTTCTATCTCTTTTCTTTCACCATTCTCTATAAAAACTACCTTAGGCATTATTTGAATAATTATAAATTACTTTTTATCTTGCAATAAATTTTCTATTTCTGCAATAGTTTTTCCAGATATTGCGGAAGTAATCATATTAATTTTTTCTAAACAAATATTATTCAAATATTCTTTGACGTTTTTTTGCAATTTATCAATTTCTAAGGCCTTTTTTTCTTGTGCTAAAATTACTTTTTCTGCTGCTACCTCTTTACAAAAATTAACCGCATTTGCTTGATGTTCTGGCGTAAAATTATAATTAAGATCATATATTATCGCCTTAATTTGATCTTGATATGAATCAATATCTACTAGATTTTTAGCGATTAAACGTTCAACCATGTCAGCTTTAGCATTTTGCATACTTTCTTGTAACATTCTTTGCAATTCTGGCATAGTTAAACCATATGAAGGTTTAACCTCTATTTCTTGCATTATTCCAGTTTGCAACTCTTTAGCTTTAACTTTCAACACACCATCCATATCTATAATAAATTTAATTTCTATTCTTGGTTCACCAGCTTTCATTGGTGGAATATTATTTAATTCAAAAAAAGCCAAAGATCTATTTTGCTCTGCTAATTCTCTTTCTCCTTGCACTATGTGAATTTGCATGGCCGTTTGATTATCTTTATGCGTAGTAAATTCTTGTGACTTCTCAATTGGTATAGCACTATTTCTTGGAATAATTTTTTCTACTACTCCACCCATAGTTTCTAAACCTAAAGATAATGGCGTAATATCTATTAATAAATTTCCTGTACCCTTAGTTAAATGCTCAGCCTGAAGAGCTGCACCTTGTGCAACAATTATATCTGGATCTATATCAGAAATAGGAGATTTATTAAAAAAATCTGTTAAAACTTCTGCTACAACATTAATTCTAGTCGAGCCACCTACTAATATTACATCTATAATATCTTCTTTACTAAGCCTTGCATCTGCTAAACATAATTTTAACATCTCAATAGTTCTACCAACAATAGGTGCAATAATACTATTAAATTTTGTTCTGTTTAATGTAAAATCTAACTCTTTTAAATAATAATTATCAACTTTAGCTAAAGATTCTTTAGCCTTTTTTGCATATTCCAATGCTTGCTCTTGTTGCAATTCAAAATGTTCACGCAAATAGTCAGCTAAAATAATATCTATATCATCTCCACCTAAAAAATTATCTCCCCTTGTTGCCACCACTTTAAAGACCCCTTTTTGCATTTTTAAAATTGAGAGGTCAAAAGTTCCACCCCCAAAATCATAAATAACATAATAACCCTCAACACTGTGATCTAAACCATAGGCGAGTGCTGCAGCAGTTGGCTCATTTATTAATCTTAACACTTCAATACCAGCAAGCTTAGCCGCTGCCATAGTAGCATGTCGTGCCGCATCATCAAAATAAGCTGGCACAGTAATTACCGCTTTACTTACCTCAATACCTAATTTTCTTTGCGCCCTTTTCATTAAAGCTTTTAAAATAATTGCTGAAGCTTCTACAGCATTTAATCCTGCACCCAGAGCTAGCCTAATCATTCTATTGTCAGCATCTTTAGTAGCAAATTGGTAATTGTAATTTTTAAGCCTTTCATCTAAATCCTCATATGATTTACCTAATAATCTTTTTATTGAAACTAGCTTCTTGCTTGCCTTGATATTACCCGCTTCATAAGTGCCATCTGCACTTAAAGATATGACAGATTTAATTTCCTTACTTTCATTTTCAGCATGTATAATTTCTATTTTCTGTTCATTATTAACAAAAGCTACCAAAGAATTAGTAGTACCCAAATCAATACCCACTGCTTGTTCATCTAGAATATTAGTAGCATTTTCCTGATTTTCGCTAATATTTATTAAATTCATAATTTTAACATTGATAATTTTAGTTCTATATCTGCTATCAGCTTATTAATATAACGCAACCTTATAGTTTCAATTGCCGCTTGCCGATAATTTTGATCCGTAAAATACTGCCTAATCCTAGCAATTATAGCTATTTTATTGCGCTTTTGGCTACAAACCATTTCCTCGATTTGAACTTGCTGCTCAGCTTCATCTAGGCTATTTCTTAATTCCATAATCTCTTCTAGCAACTCTATATCAGCTTTAATATTATTATTTGTATCCTGATTAA
>CAXPEK010000059.1:0-3817 GCA_964216065.1 Candidatus Actinomarina sp. | reverse complement strand
AGATTTCACGTGTCCCGTTCTACTCAAGAATAACTTTGCTTTTTACCTATACAGGGCTATCACCCACTATGGCCTGCCTTTCCATGCAGTTCTAGTTATTACAAAATTACTACTGGCCTGGTCCGCTTTCGCTCGTCACTACTAGCAGAGTCTCGGTTGATTTCCTTTCCTCCGGCTACTTAGATATTTCAGTTCACCGGGTTTGCCTCATATACCTATTTATTCAGTATATGATAACCATAAAATGGTTGGGTTTTCCCATTCAGAAATCCTCGGATCAAAGTTTGTTCGCAACTCCCCGAGGCTTATCGCAGCGTACTACGTCTTTCATCGCCTTTATGTGCCAAGGCATCCACCAAATGCCCTTTTTATACTTAAAATTCAGCTGATAACTTTTTTTGATGCTATATGCAGAACTAAACTTACATTTAAAGAAATTCTTTAAAATTTGGTTTAACATATATTTGTCTCCATAACATCCAACTCGATTTACTCGCGTTAAATATTATGATTGTTATTTAGTATTTCTATTCACTTTTTCAAAGAACAAACCACCAATAAAGGCAGAGGAGAAAAATATAGATTTTGTTTTGCTATTGTCAACCTATTATTTTGATTTTTTTAAATTTATTTTTAGCAAGCTACCTAAATACTACCACCTTGCTGGTTTTTTTAACAAATATATTAATTTTGTATATTAATAAGAAATATTAACCCTTGTGAATAAAGAAAAAACTCGCGGTAGAGAAGTTAGTTATTCTTAATTTATTTACCTCAGGCATATAGAGAAATAGCTATTGAGAATCTTTAATATTTCTTTAGAATAAGTTAAATTAGCTTACATTTATAGCTAATTGAGCCTAGTTTATTTCACCCTAATTTTTAATATTACCAAATATATAATCATTTACACAGCAAAGCTATGTAACTAATAGAGAGCTCTAAGGTCATCTAACCTTCCAATAAGATTAGACATATAAAAAGCAAAACAAACCTTTTTTCTTTAGTTTTTTATAACATTACAAGCTAGTGATTGAGGAAAAAAATTATCTTTTTATCCGGATAGGCTAATTTTCTACTTCTTGCAAATCCACATCACCCGCTCTTAATTCTGTTACAAATTTCTTTATAAGATTTTTTAGATTTCCTTTTTTTCATTTTTACAGAATCAATATATTTTTATACTCTCTTGCAAATTATTGAAAAAATAGCTTGATGATAGCCAGCTTTAAACTCGTTTAACCTATTACAGTAAAACAAATCAATAAATATATAAACTTCGAACTTGTCTTGTGTTGCAATATATTTCTAAAGCCCATAAACACTTTTAGATCTACCTACAGAGGATAGGTAAGCCTATCTATAATTTGTTAACTACTTAGCAAAATACAAGAATATTTTTTCAACTAAATTGAGAATCTTTTATTTAAAAATAAGAAGCAAATTAAACTTGTATATTAAATTTATTGAGCTATCTTTTTGTCTCTTAATTTTTATATAGAATAATGGGTTATAAATTAAAAACCAAAAGTGGAGCGAAAAAAAGATTTAAAATACTAAAATCTGGTAAGGTAGTCGCTGGTCAAGCTGGTAAAAAGCATAATATGCGCAAAAGAAGCAAAGATGCTATCAGGGACCTAAGAGGCACAACAATATTATCAGCAGCAGATAGTAAAGTTGTAAAACAATTTTTACCATATTCATAAAATAAACACAGGTATATAAATGGCACATATTAAAACAGGAGTTACCGCTAAAAAAAGGCATAAAAAAATTTTAAAATTAGCAAAAGGTTACCGTGGTAGAGCTAAAAACTGCTTCAGAGTAGCTATTGAAAAGGTAGAAAAAGCATTACAATATGCTTACAGAGACCGAAAAAAGAAAAAAGCAGATTTTAGATCTTTATGGATTCAAAGAATTAACGCCGCCGTGCGCAAAGAAGGCTTAACTTATGCAAAATTTATGCATCATCTAAAAAAAGCAAATATTAATTTAGATAGAAAGCAACTATCAGAATTGGCAATTAGTGACGAGAAGGCTTTCAAACAAATAATTGAAACAGTTAAAAAAGCGGCCTAGCATATATCAGCACAATATACTGCTAGATCTAAGCTAATAATTAATCAAATAAATTATTAATAAAAACTTCCAATAAAATTATTTATTAATATATTTGTTTGAACAAACATATAAGCATGACTTTAGAAAATATTTTTACTAATGATTTAAACTCAGTTACAGATAGTAAATCCTTAGAAGAATTGCGCTTAAAATATCTTGGTAAAAAAGGCTTAATATCTCTAGAATTAGCCAAAATTGGTAAATTATCTGCTGCAGAACGCAAAATAAAAGGGCAAGAAATTAATAAAATCAAATTTAATGTACTAAGTGCTATACAGCAAAAGAAAACAGAGTTACAAAATCTAGAAATTAATTGCTTAATGCAAACAGAGCATCTGGATATTACCCTACCAGAACGCAAAATTGACCATGGATCAATTCATCCGATTAGCTATGTGATTGCTGAGGTAGCAGAAATTTTCGCTAAACTTGGTTTTACTGCTGTAACTGGGCCTGAAATAGAAGATGATTATCATAATTTTACTGCTTTAAATATTGCTAGCAGCACCCTGCTAGGCAAATGCATGATACTTTTTATTTTTCTGATTTAGAAACTTTGCTAAGAACTCATACTTCCTCTGTGCAAATTAGAACCATGCGAAATGGCAAGCCTCCATTTGCAATAATTGCACCTGGCAAAACATATCGCTCTGATTCAGACGCTACTCACACTCCTATGTTTCATCAAATTGAAGCCCTCTATATTGCAGAAAAAGCTAGCATGGGCCAGTTAAAATTTGTAATCCAAGAATTTCTTGACCAGTTTTTTGGCACTAATCTTGAGCTTCGTTTTAGAAATAGTTTTTTTCCTTTTACTGAACCATCTGCTGAAGTTGATATAGGCTGCAAAATTTTACCTGATAGAATAGATTTAAATAGTAAAGGTGATTACCTTGAAATAATGGGTTGTGGATTGGTGCATCCGAAAGTTTTAACCGCAGCAAATATTGACAGCAGCAAATATCAAGGTTTTGCTTTAGGAATGGGGGTTGAAAGAATTGCTATGCTCAAATATGGTATGCGTGATTTGCGGCATTTTTTTTCCGCTAATAAAAATTGGATTAATAGTTACAATTTTAAACCATGGCAGTAAAAACAGCAGTTATATTGTTTAATTTAGGCGGACCTGATAAATTAAACTCAGTAAGGCCATTTTTATTTAACCTTTTTAATGATCGTGCCATAATATCTTTACCACAGCCATTTCGCTATTTATTAGCCAAACTAATTGCCCATAAAAGAGAAAAAACAGCACAGGAAATTTACCAATTTATTGGCGGAAAATCACCTATTTTAGAGGAGACTGAGGCTCAAAAAACAGCTTTAGAAAAAACCCTGAATACATCTAACAAAGAGCAATCTAAATGTTTTATTGTAATGCGTTACTGGCATCCTTTTGCCGAAGATGTAGCAAAAGAAGTAAGTAAATTTCAACCTAACCAAATAATTTTATTACCTTTATATCCTCAATTTTCCACTACTACAAGCGAATCATCTATCAAAAATTGGTATAAAGCAAGCAAAGCTTATAATTTGACTAGTAATGTTAAAGTAATTTGCTGTTACCCTGATAATGAAAATTTTATTAACGCTCATGCTAAATTAATCAAAGCTCAGCTTAAAAAAGTTAAAAGCAAGAATTATCGTATTTTATTTTCTGCCCATGGTTTACCACAAAAAATTATAGATAAAGGTG
>CAXPEK010000058.1:0-2967 GCA_964216065.1 Candidatus Actinomarina sp. | reverse complement strand
GCATCATAGCCATAAAAAAATGGTAAGCCGAGTGTCGTTACTGGCACCACTCCATAAAAATAGTTGTTTTTTTTGCTTGTTAAATTACATGTTGTACCATTATTAGTAGCAACACCATAATTACTATGTTGCTGTTCTAAAACTGGATCAGCTGGACAAGGAAAAATATCATTAGCAATAGCTTCAGCTGCTGAATTTTTTAAATAATAAGCAATTATTGCATTATGCACCACAGAAATCCTTCTAACTGTCTCATCATGCTTAGTTTGAAAATCACTATTACTGTAATATAAAGCGCCACTTGCTGTCATTATAGACAAAATTGCTATAACTAGTGATTGTTCTAACAATGTGAAAGCGTTTTTTCTGCGCAGCATGCAACCTATATTATTACTATAATTGTAAGCTTTTTAAATATTTTTTTCAAATTTTAAAATAAAAAAAACTAATAAAAATTGTATTTTAATAAATTTTTAGCAATAATTAAATTATTACAAAAAAAATGACTATATTTCTTGTTTCTATATTTGGACTTTCTTTCGGTAGTTTTATCTCTATGTTAAGCTATAGGCTACCCTTACAACAAGATATAATTTGCAAAAGATCTCATTGTCCATCTTGCAAGCATAACTTAGCTATGCTTGATTTGGTCCCTCTTTTCTCTTGGCTACTTAATAATGGGAAATGCCGCTATTGTAAGAGTGAAATTCATTTTAGATATCCTCTAATTGAAATTAGCACCAGCTTCTTTTTCACCTTAGCCATTAGTATATTAGGCTTAACTAACCATAGCTATATAATATTAACTCTAGTAATTTGTTTAATAGCTTTATCAGTAATTGATTTTGAACATTATATTATTCCAGATTCTTTACAAATAATCATGCTAATTTTAGCATTATTATGGTCATATTTATGTAATTATTCAATAAACCACATTATCTTATCGGGCTTGGCTGGCTTTTTATCTAGTTATGGCCTTGCTGCTAGCTACAAATTTTTTCGCAACAAAGATGGTCTAGGTTTTGGAGATGTTAAATTTATCACTATAGCTGCCATATTTATTGGCTATCAAAATTTAGTGTTTTTTTATTTATTATCTGGATTATTTGGCTTAGCTACGGGCTTGATTTGGCAATATTTCTTCGCTAAAAAGCTTTTTCCTTTTGGACCAAGCCTAGCAATTTCGTTATTTTTATGCTTGATAATACCATTTCTATTTGATATGTATTTTGATTCTAATATAAATATATTAAATATAATTTCATTCTCAGTTATTCAAAATTAATATGCACCATTTTAGATTTTTTTTCTCCTTAGTTTTAATCCTTTTTATATCTTCATGCCATACTTACACGAAAGAAGAAAAAGTAATAAAACCTAAAGCTTTATTACATGATGAAGGAATAGGTTTAGATCGAGAAGATTTTAAAGAATCATTATTAAATTCTTCAACAAGATTAGCTAAAAAAACTACAGAAGTAGGTCAGGCTCCTGATCTACCTGAAATTTTTCAATATCCAGAAATTCCCGAGTATGCAGAAGGAAAATTGGTATCGATTAAAGTTACTGAAGATATTCCACTTAAAGATGTATTAATTGAATTAGCAAGATTAGCAGAAATAGAAATAGAAATAGATCCTTACATTACTGGAGGTGTTATTATTATTGCTAAAGATCGTCCTTTTCTTGATATTATAGAACAAATAGCAAATTCAGCTAATTTACGCTATAGCATTAAAAATGGTATATTACGCATGGAAAGAGATACACCATATTTAAAAAGCTACGCTTTAGATTTTTTAGATATCGATAGATCTTTTTCCTCTACTTTATCAATTAGCACTTCAACCAGCTCAAATGAAGTTAGCAGTGGCGGAAACAGCTCTTTAACGAGCTCAAGTGAATCTAGCATATGGGATTCTATTGAAAAAGATATTCAGACTATGCTGCAAACAGAAAGTGAAGAGATGGAAGTTGACAATAGCTATGTAACATTAAACCGAAAAGCTGGTATTATATCTATTTCAGCAACAGAAAAACAACACCAGCAAATAAAAGAATATATAGATAGAGTCGAAAAAAATATTACAGCTCAGGTTCTAATAGAAGCAAAAATTATCGAAGTATCATTGGATGAAAAATTTGAAACTGGAATTAATTGGTCAGAATTAACTTCGAGTAATTACAGCGGTGCTTTTAGTAATATCTCTGAAGCTTCTAATATATTTTCTTTAGGAATCAGCAATAAATCCACATCTAATAATATTTCAGGTACTATGCAATTTATAGAGTCATTTGGTACAACTAGAACTTTATCATCACCAAGAATCACCGCCTTAAATAATCAACAATCAGTATTAACCTTTACACAAAATAAAGTATATTTTCAAGTAGATATAGATAGTACATCTACTACTTCTGACACAGGTACTGTTTCTGACGTTACAGTAGAAAGTGAACTACAAACAGTTCCTATAGGTATAATCTTATCATTATTACCTTCTATAAATTTAGAGAAAAATGAAATAACTATGAATATTAGACCGACAATTTCTTTTACCAATAGTTCTGTATCTGATCCTGCTGTAGATATTGCAGCAGCTGAAGTAGAAAATACAGATATTTCAAGCAACATACCAGAAGTTCAGTTGAAAGAAATTGACACTATGATAAAATTAAAAAGTGGTGAAGCTATGGTCATAGGAGGCTTGATAGAACATAATAGCAGTAACGAAGAAACAGGTGTACCATGGCTAAAAAATATTCCTTTATTAGGATATTTATTTAAAGGCAAAAATAATGATAGTAGCATTACAGAAACTGTAATATTTATTAAGGCAACCATTATAGATTCAGGAACATCAATTAATGATGCTGATCGTAATTTTTATAATATTTTTACAAAAGATCCACAAAATTTAGGTATATAACATGAATTCATTAATTAGATATGTATTACTAACA
>CAXPEK010000057.1:0-3284 GCA_964216065.1 Candidatus Actinomarina sp. | reverse complement strand
CTATGGAGTTGCAGCAGCTAGTTTAAATTATTTTAATAAATCACTAGAAAATTTATCTATTGCAGAAGCAGCATTTCTTGCTGCCTTGCCCAAAGCACCATCTGCCTTAGATCCAAAAAAAAATTACAATAAAGCATTAGAACGAAGAAATTGGGTTATATAGCGAATGTTTCAAGATAAATTAATTGAAAAAAAAGAAGCAGAATTAGCTCTTGCAACCCCAATACTAACTACTAAACCCACACAAAATAATTTATTATATACAGGATCATTTAGTAGTTATATTAAAAACGAATTATCCGAAAAATTTGGGGCAGATAATATTTTAGAACAAGGCTTAGTAATTCAAAGTACCATAGACCCTAAAATTCAAAATATTGCCTTAACTTCTTTAAGAAAAGGCTTAATATCTTATGACCGTAAAAATGGTTACAGAGGAGCTTATAGCAAAATAGACTTAGATTATGAACTAGAAACTTCAACTAATGAATATTTAGATTTTTTGGCAGAAAAATTGGCCAAAATAGAATTTCCCCCAATTAATAACATTGAAAATTGGAAGTTAGCTATAATATACGAAATAAATGAAGATAATGTCAAAATTTATGTACAAGATGAAACCGAAAATCATCAGGCCACAATTCTATTAAAAGACCTGTTATGGGTAAAAGTTCCAACCTTAACCATAAATAACGAGACCGGCGAGAAAGAAGAATTTCTTAAAGATATAACCAAACCTAGCGATATTTTTACAATTGGCGAAGTAATTTTAGTAAGTGCTAAAAAACCAAATAATTTTGAATATTATAATTTAGAGCAAATTCCAGAGGTTAATGGTGCGGTTATAGCAATTAATCCACATAATGGGGCAATTAATGCGATGGTAGGCGGATATAACGACTTCAAAACTGATTTTAATCGGGCGGTACAAGCCTACAGACAGCCTGGCTCAATTATTAAACCTTTTACCTACCTAGCTGCTTTAGAAAATAATATTGCTCCAAACACTATTATTATTGATGACGAAGTTAGAATGCAAAAAGAAGATGGAACATATTGGGTACCAATGAATTACTCAGAAAAATTTTATGGCCCAACCCCTATAAGATTGGGCTTAGAAAAATCGAGAAATGTTGTAACTATTAGATTGGCAGAAATAGTTGGTTTACGAAAAATTGCTGAAGTGATAAAAAGATATGGTATATCGGATGAACCACTTGAAAATTATGCTCTAATTCTGGGCTCAGATGAAACTAATTTACTAAAAGTAACTAACGCCTATGCTATGATTGCCAATGGTGGAAAAAAAATAAAACCTACAGCTATTGAAAAAGTACAAGACAAATATGGCAAAACTATTTTTAAACGTGATGAACGAAAATGCCTAGAATGTAATATAGATAATCTAGCCAAAAATACAAACATAACCATACCATATATTGTTGATAATCGTACATTGGTAACAGACGCAAAAACTTCCTACCAAACAATTTCTCTATTAGAAGGAGTAATAAATAGAGGGACTGGTTGGCGCGCCAGAAGACTACCTAAACCAATAGCGGGAAAAACTGGCACTACTAATGATAGTTTTGATACTTGGTTTGTGGGTTTTTCACCTGATTTAGTAGTAGGTGTTTGGGTAGGTTATGATGTACCCAAAACTTTAGGTAAAAATGCCACTGGCTCTTCAACCGCTCTGCCTATATTTGTTAACATTATGAAAAAAGTTTTGCAAAATAAAAGCTCAAGGCCATTCAAAGTACCAGAAGGAATAAAATTTATGAAGCTAGATCTTAACACCGGACAAAGAACAACACCTACTACTTTAAAGAAAAATATTATTTTTGAAGCTTTTAAAGAAGAAAATTATAATAAAATCTTCAACAAAGAAGCTGATTTAAAAAACGAAAAACAATTTGATTCTTACAATACTATTTATTAACAAAATGACTATACAAAGCCCGACAGAAATTATTACACAAATTGCAAAACAGGCCAAATTATCATATAATGAGCTAAGCTTATCATCAACTGAACAAAAAAATAAAGCTTTAGAAATAGCAGCCAAACTAATATTAAAACAACAAGAAGAAATTATTAGTATCAATAAATCCGACCTAAAAAAGGCTGCTAAAAATGCTAAGAATCAAGCTTTCATAGACCGCCTTTTACTGGATAAGAAGCGAATTGAAGCAATGAGCAATAGCTTGTTAGATATAATAAATTTACCAGATCCTGTAGGTAAAATAACTTATCAAAACAAAAGGCCTAATGGACTTAATATAAAACGAATCACTATTCCTCTTGGCGTTATTGCTATAATTTATGAAGCAAGACCTAATGTTACTTCTGATGCTTTCGCCTTATGTTTAAAATCGGGAAATGCGGCTATTTTAAGACCTGGCTCTGAAGGTTTTGCAACCTCAAAATATATCCTTACTTTGCTACAAGAAGCTCTAAACCAAGCTAAATTACCAATCAATTCAGCTCAAATATTACCTTCTACTAATAGAAACCTAGTTAATGAGCTACTTAATTGCTCTGATTTTATTGATGTCATTATACCCAGAGGAGGAAAAGAATTAATTAGAGCAATTAGCAGCAAAAGTAAAATTCCTATTTTCAAACATTTAGATGGAAATTGTCATACTTACATCCATGCAAAAGCTAATTTAACCAAAGCAGTTGAAATATTATATAATGCTAAACTTCGAAGAACAGGTATTTGTGGTGCAACCGAATCTGTAGTTGTAGATCGCCAAATAATTTCTGAATTAGCTCCATTAATAGAAAAAAAATTTGGGAACTTATGCGAGATAAGAGCTGACGCACTAGCTTTAAAATATTTTAAAAATGCAATTAAAGCTAATAACCAAGATTTTGCTACAGAATATTTAAGTAATATTTTTTCAGTTAAAATGGTTAATAATATTAATGAAGCTGTTGCGCATATTAATAAATATAGCTCTAAACACACTGAAGCAATTATTACTGAAGACAGAATTGCTGCCCAAAAATTTCTGCAAGAAATTGATAGCGCTATAGTCATGCATAATAGTTCAACTCAATTTGCAGATGGAGGCGAATTTGGCTTAGGAGCTGAAATTGGCATTTCGACAGGCAGAATGCATGCCAGAGGACCAGTTGGGTTAGAGCAGTTAGTTACTTACAAATATATAGTTGAAGGAAATGGGCAAATTAGAGCATAATAAAAATTATCAGACCAAGCTTCACATGCAATTTTAGTGCATATTACTTTTTAATATAATATAAGTTAATTACAG
>CAXPEK010000056.1:0-5117 GCA_964216065.1 Candidatus Actinomarina sp. | reverse complement strand
ACGATAAATTACAGGATCAGAAAAAGCTCTTTCCTTAAAAGAAATCTTGCCTTTAATTCCATCTATCCATGTAACTTCTTTATCATCTAATTTAAAGCGGTAATAAGGCTGTTCTCCAGCAGAAATTCTTGACTTTATCTGCTCTTCACTTAACTTTAAAGCAGCCCTATCATAGATAGGAGGAACCCCCCTTTGCAATTGAGTTTTTCTTTTTAAACCTAACTCAGCTTCTGTTTCAAAACAAGGATATATAAAACCCTCAGCCAGCAATTTATCTCTTACTTCAGCATAATAAGCTAACTTATCAGACTGTTTGTAAAACTCATCCCAATCTAGAGAAAGCCATTTTAAATCTTGTATAATTGCCTCGGTAAACTCAGATTTTGATCTTTTAGGATCAGTGTCATCCATGCGCAAAATCATCTTACCTTGATGTTTTTGTGTAAATAAATAATTAACTATTACCGTTCTTACATTACCTACATGTATATAGCCAGTTGGACTTGGAGAAAATCTTGTTATAACCATGTAATTACATTATCTATAAAATATCTTTTTTAAACTAAAATTAATTCTTAGCAGCAAAAAAATCTGCTCGTAAATTATCTTTATTAATTAACTCTTCTTTACCTGTTTTAAAATTTCTTAGCAAGAATTGATTTTGACATGCTTCATTTGCACCAATTAACACCACATAATCTGGATTATATTTTGCTGCTTTTTTTAGCTTTTTGCCCAAATTACCTCCTGTAAGCATAATCTCAGCTTTAAGATTATGTGCTCTAAATATAGCTAAAATCTCATAACTATATGTATGTTCAGCTTCACTAATTGGCAAGATTATAACTGGCGTCAGCTCATCTAAATCTATAGTTATTAACTCGAAAATTCTCTCTAAGCCACCAGCAAAACCTACAGCTGCGGTAGGCTTTCCTCCCATTATTTCGACCAACTTATCATATCTACCTCCAGCAAAAACTGCATTCTGAGCTCCTAATAATTTAGTAGAATATTCAAAGACGCTGTGCGAATAATAATCTAAGCCTCGCACTAACTTTTTATTATGTACATATTTTATCTGATGTTTTTCTAGCTCTGATAGTAAAGATGCGAAAAAGCTCTCATCACTTACAGTAAGATAATTTTCTAATAACGGAGCATCTTGATTAATTTTTTGATCTTGAAGCTCTTTACTATCTAATATTCTAAGTGGATTATTTTTTAACCTTTTTTGACTATCCTCTGATAAATCATTTTGATATTTTTTATAATAATTAGTTAAAGCAGCTCTATATTTTAAGCGCGCTTCGTTAGAACCAAGAGAATTAAGTTCAAGAGTAACCTTATTACTTAAATTGAGAGCTTTTAATATTTGTTCTATCAGCATAATCAGCTCTAATTCGGCAAAAAATGACTGATTACCAAAAAATTCAAAGTTCACTTGGTTAAATTGCCTTTGCCTTGCTTTCTGAGGCCTTTCATATCTAAATAAAGGACCATATGTAAAAAACTTCAATGGTAATTCATGATATAATTTATTTGATATTAAAGAACGGACTATACCTGCTGTAAATTCCGGTCTTAGCGTCACCTGATGATCTCCTTTATCACTAAAGCTATACATTTCTTTATTAACTATATCAGAAGTTTCTCCTAAAGTTCGATGATAAACTGCACTAGATTCCATTATAGGAAAATATGAACGCTGAAAATTATATAATTCAGCTATGTTAGTAATAAGGTCAATAATATAATTAAATTTTTTAGCATCAGCTAAAATAACATCCTTAAAACCTCTAAGACAATTTAGCTCCATATTAGTTATTTTTGTATATTAGTACAAAATATTTATTAATGCAGAGTTTTCTATATGTCTAGCAATAGCTTAATTTTTTTCATATTTTTGCCATGCTAAAGCAAAATCCTGAAAATGTTGCAAACTATTATTCTTCTGTAAAAAATCTTTAACACCTAAAATAGCATCCTGATAACCTCTTTGCTTTATTATACCATAATGTAAAGCATAGCTTAGATACACTAAATAAGTGTTTAAAACATCTGTTTCGCAATAATCTCTTATTTCTGCTATATTATTTTTCTGATAAAGGTCATATACAGTGCTACCATCTACATCCAACTTACCAGGATAACCAAAAACATTACAAGCTTCATCTAACTTTAAACGACCACTTGCATAATAATCTGTTAAAACTTCATGTAAGTCACAATGCCAATCTGAACTATATCTCTGCATATAACTATTCCATTTATCTCCTAACTGATAAATATTAGTATTAACACCATATTTCATAGCTCGAAATTTTAGCACTGGTAAGTCAAAAGCTCTACCATTAAAAGATACTAATCTTGGTGTGTAATCTTCTATATAACGAAAAAACCCTCTAACCAAATCTTGCTCGCTAGAATTAATCTTACCACCACTTCTAATTTCTTTAATTACATATTCTTCTCCTTCGTGACCGTAATTAATATTAATATGTGCAAATGATATCGCCACTATTTTATGAAAAATTGGCTTCAAAAACACTTGCTCCGCTGGTTTTTCGCTATCATGATAAGCTGCTATTTTTTGATAAAGCTCAGAAGCACTTGCATTTTCTAATTTAAGCAGTTTTTTAGCTGCTTCAAGATCTGGAATTGTTTCAATATCAAAAACTAAAATATTATCGCGATTAGACATTTTACTTAGAATTTATTACAAAAAATAATGACTTTAAGACAACAAAATTATAATATTGGCTAATGTTTAAAAAGATATTATTTTTTACTATTATCATTTTTTGCCATATTGGCAATTCACATGCTGTAAATTTAATTCGTGATGCGCAGACTGAAGAATATCTTGCTAAAATATCCTCGCCTATATTCAAAGCTGCACATTTAGATAAACAAATCAAAATTTACATCGTGAATGATGAAAACATTAATGCTTTTGTTGCAGGGGGAAAGAATATTTTTCTTAATACTGGCACTATAACCAAAGCTGAATCCCCTCTGAGTTTAATTGGTATTATTGCCCATGAAACTGGGCATATTACTGGAAGTCATTTAGCCCGCATGAGCATAGATTTAAAGAAAATTAATGCACAAATGGCTCTGGGTTATATTATTGGTATGGCAACTTTAGCTTCAGGCCAAGTAGATGCTGGCCAAGCTGTAATTTTAGGTAGCTCACAAATTGCAGAAAGGCAATATTACAAACATAGTCTCAAACATGAAGAAGCAGCTGATGAAGCAGCATTAAAACTGCTAAACCAATGCCAACTTAGTTCAAAGGGTTTGTTAAATTTTTTTGAGCAACTGAAAGCTAATGAAAAATTATATACTGACCAGATAAATCCATATACCAGAACCCACCCCTTAACTTTAGACCGAATCAATAGAATAGCAAAAGATTTAGAAAAATCTCCTTATGCTAAAAAACAAAGCACAGAAAAAGATCTTGTTGAATTTACTCTCATAAAAACTAAATTAAAAGCCTTTTTGGAAGATCCTACAACTATTATTAAAAACGCTGATAGAACTACTGAAAATGGCAAATTAGCTATAATTATTGCTAAACATCGCTTAGGAAAAAGCGAAGAATCCTTAGAATTATTTTCTAAATTAAATACTAAAAACAATCCTTTTATGCAAGAATTAAAAGGTCAAATAGAATATGAATCGGGCATGGCTGATGCCGCAGTAAAAACCTTACTTGCCGTCGAAGAGCAACTGCCGGAATCAGCTCTCATAAAGATAGAGCTTGCTGCAGCTATTATTAGCGCTAAAAAGAAAAATTTATATAATTATGCAATTGCTAAACTTAACCAAGCTCTAGTAATAGAAAAGGAAAATGTTTATGGCTGGCGCAATATCTCAAGACTATATAACCTTACTGAACAAAAAGGTTTATCTCTATTATCTCTTGCAGAAGCTGAGTTTTTCTCTGCTAATTACTTATTAGCAATAAAATATGATACAAATTCTAAAAAAATTCTCGCAACAGAAAATAATCCCGCCTCCATGTTACGCGCAGAAGATATAATTAAATTTTCAAAAGAACAAAAAGATGCCTAAATCAAACATAATTTTTAATACTATATTAAACAAATACAGTAATATTCTAGTTATATTTGTACTATTTATAATGGGATTTTCTTTATATTTTAGCAAAAATTTTTATTTAGATGCCTCAGCAGATTCTTTATCCCTTAAAAATGACAAAGACCTAGCCTATTACCGAGAAATTAAAGATAAATTTGTTTCTGATGATTTTGTAATTTTAACTTATGCCCCTAAAGCTAATATGTTTTCAAAAAGAAACCTGTTAAATTTAGAAAAATTACACAATAAACTAGCTAAATTACCAAATGTAGAAGATGTCATTTCTATTTTAAATATTCCCTTATTAAAAAGCCCTCCTCGTAATTTACAAGAATTAAGCAAAGAAACTATTAATTTATTACATCCTAATGTTGATTTAGCAAGTGCTCCATCTGAAATTATAAACAGCCCTCTTTATAAGAATGCTTTAATTAGTCCTGATGGTAACATTACAGCTTTAATGGTTTTTTTAAAACAAGACAAAGAATATGAAGCATTATTAGCAGCGCGTAATAAACTTCGTGACAAAGCAATTGACAGCAAATTAGATCAATATGAAAAATCAGAATTGCATCTAATTAGCAATAAATTCAAAGAACATTCTCGTTTATACAGCAAAATTAGAGCAAAAAACATACAAGACATCAGAAAAATTACAGATGAATATCATAACATTGCTAAAATCTACTTAGGAGGAGTACCTATGATTGTTTCAGATTCACTTGACTATATAAAAAGTGATATAATTATCTTTGGCAGTGTAGTTTTATTATTTATCATCTTAATATTAGCAATTACTTTTAAATCGTACCGTTTTGTTTTTCTACCATTAACAATTTGCACCATAGTTACTCTGCTAATGATTGGATTTCTAGGCTTTACTGCATGGCCAGTAACAACAGTTTCTTCCAATTTTATTGCTCTATTACTAATATTAACCCTATCCATAAATATTCATTTAACTGTAAAATATCGCGAAATATATCGCAACAACCCGCATTTAAGTCACC
>CAXPEK010000055.1:0-5719 GCA_964216065.1 Candidatus Actinomarina sp. | reverse complement strand
AAAAAAACTTGAATCAAGTGAACAAATTATTAAACAAAGGGCAAAAGAAGCACAATCTCTAGATTTACCTGCTAAAGAGAACTATTTTTACGAAAGATTCCTCACAAAATTTATCTTAGAACCTAATTTAGTTAAACGATATCATCTAACTAATAGCAATGTTAGTGAGGCTCATATTGATGAATCCTTATTATTTTTAGCCTATTTAGCTCTGCGTTACCAAGTTACTCAAGAAGCAAAATATCAAGAAACAGCACACAAAATTATCCAAGGTTTATATTTCCTAGAAAATCTTGATGGCTTTAATGGTTACTTACCAAGATATGTTATTAAAAAAGGTGATAATTTTATGCCTAGCAAAGAGCAAATAGCTACTAATAGCTATAGCTTGCTCGCTTTTGCTTACTTGCTGGCATACCAGAATTTTGATAATGAAAAAATCAAAAATATGCTAACTAAACATCTAACCATCATTACTAAATATATTTTAGAGCATAATTTAGAACTTGTAGAGCCCGATGGCTCTAAAGTTGAGTTTGGCAAATTTAATGCTAAATTTGATCCTTCTAAACAATTAACAGGCCTAGCCTTTTTTGAAACTGCTAATGTTATAGTAAGAAATGACCAAATAAAAGCTGCTCTACAAGATAAGCTAGAAAATCTTTACCGTAAAAAATATCGCAAAAAAAACAAAATTACTTATTTGCGTTTATTTGGTTTTTGGGATTTAGCCTCAACCTCATCTAATTGGTTAAATTATATCAAATTATATACTGCTATTAAAGCAACAAATCATCCTATTTATAAAAAAATGTTTAGCAAATTATATCATAATTTAGCTACGGAGGAAAATATCTTTTATGATTTGCTTTATTATGATATTTATCCTACTGCCTTGTCTCAGCTGAACTATAGTAAGCAGATCTTAGCTAGCTTTCCTTTAGAGCTTAATAATAACGAAATCATTAATAGTGGCAGAGCTACCGTAAAAACCACAAAATTTACTAATATTATAAAAAATAAACGCTGGCTTGAAACCAGCAAGCCCTTACCTATTTATGCAAGACCTATCATTTATCACGAATGGAAACGTAATCAATTTAGAGTGAATGGTAATATAGATGCTAATGGTAATGTAGAATTTTCTGGGCTAGATTTTTTGCTTGCCTATAGTATATATGAAAAAATCTTAAAATTTACCCAATATGAAGCTAATTCTCACTATTGATCAAGGTACTACCTCAACTAAAATACATCTGGTTAATCAGCAGGCTGAATTAATTCATACTATTAGAAAACCCCTAAAACTAATTACCCCAAAAGATGGTTGGGTAGAACAAGACCCAGCCGAAATTCTAAATTCTGTAGTTACTGCTTTAAAGCAAGCTTATGCACATGCACAAAAATTATCAGCTGAAATTTTATCTATAGCCCTAACTAATCAGCGTGAAACTACCTTAATTTGGCATAAAGAAACAGGGCAAGCCATCTATAATGCTATAAGCTGGCAAGATAGTAGAACTGGTGCTGAAATAGCCCAGCTCTCAGCATTAAAGAAAAAATATATTACCAAAATTACAGGCTTAATTCCAAGCCCCTATTTTTCGGCCAGCAAAATCAAATGGCTAATCACTAATAAATTAGCCAATAAAAACCTAGAAGATTATGCAATAGGTACTATTGATAGTTATCTCATCTATCACTTAACTGGCAAAAAAATCCATGCAACTGATACTTCAAATGCTTCCAGAACCATGTTATTTGATCTTAAAAAACTATGTTTTGATCCTAAATTACTAAAGATGTTTCACGTGAAACCTGCTATGCTAGCTGAGATTAAAGATTCTATGGATGATTATGGCACAATTTGCCCTACTATATTAGCCGCAAATATTCCTATAAATGCGGTAATCGGAGATCAGCAAGCAGCAACTATTGGTCATTGTTGCTTTAACCAAGCTGAGGGCAAAGCTACTTTTGGCACTGGTTGCTTTATTATGGTTAATACAGGCAAAAAAATTGTAAAATCTAAAGCTAAATTACTAGCTACTATTTTATATAGCGACAAGAAACAAGCTTATTATGCTTTAGAGGGTTCAATATTTTATGCTGGTTCTGCTCTCAATTGGGCTAAAGATAATTTAAAATTATGTTCTAATTTTACTGATGCTGAACAAGAAATAGCAGAATTAACAGATAATGGAGGAGTTTATTTAGTGCCAGCCTTATCGGGTTTAGGTGCTCCATATTGGCATGATAAAGCTAGAGGATTAATTATTGGTCTCAATTATAATACTAACAAAACTCATCTTTTACGGGCTAGTTTTGAATCAGTAGCATATCAAACTTATGATTTAATTGAAGCCATAAAAAAAGATGGTTTTATGTTAGAAAATCTAAATATAGATGGAGGTGTTGCCGCAAATAACTGGTTCAATCAATTTTTAAGTGATATTTTGGCTAAAGATGTTATTAAGCCCTCTTCTCTTGAGCTAACTACTAAAGGAGCGGCATATTTAGCAGGGCTTAAAATTGGCTTTTTTAAATCATTTGCTGAGCTTAAATCCTTGCATAAATTACATAAAAAATATCAGCAAAGAAAAATTAGCGCAAAAACCAGAAAAAACTATATTTCTGGTTGGAAAACTGCTATTAACTTGTGTATGAAAGCTTAACCTAAATGCAATTTAGACATAAATTTAAATTTAACAATCCTCTTAATTTAGCTAGAACTATAGCTAAAAATGCTAATTATATGGCCTTTTTATATTCAGGAGCAAAATATTCATATAGTGGCAATAAAAGTTTTTTAGCCTGGGATGCGCTTGAACTAACTAACTCATATCAAGATTTACAAAAAAACCTTGATGAAAAGCAAGGTTTTTATGAAAATATGTGGTTTGGTTATTTCGCTTATGAATTTAACGCAGTTAAAGAGGCTAAAACTCTTAATAGTAAAATAGATAATGATGAGTTATGTTTTTTCAAACCTAAAAATCTGATTGTTTTTGAACATGATCATAATATAGCTCATTATTATAGCGTCTCTGCTACTAAATTTAATTTATCCGAAACAGCTAGCTCAGATAATGATTTTGTTATTAGCAACCTTAAATCTAATATGCGCAAATCTGAATATTTGGCCAAAAGTGAAGAAATAAAAGAAAATATCTTAGCAGGTAATTATTATCAGGTAAATTTAACCAGAAAATTCTATGGCGAAATTAGGGCACAAGATAATTTTGCTATTTTCTGCTCTTTATGCCAAGAAAGTGCAGCTCCATATTCAAGCTTTATTAAATGCGCCAATTTAAATATAATTTCATCTTCGCCAGAACGCTTTATGCATATAGATTCTTCTGGCTCGGTCAATGTGCGGCCGATCAAAGGAACTATTAGTAATTTAAACCCTAATAATGAGCATATCTTAAAAGCAAGTAGTAAAGACCAGGCTGAAAACTTAATGATTGTAGACTTAATGCGTAATGACTTAAGCAAATTAGCTAAAGCAGCCTCGGTAAAAACTAATAGTCTTTTTGATATAGATAGTTATCGCAATTTACACCACATGTCTTCAAGCATTTCTGCGCAAAAGAATAGCTCCTCAATTGAGCTCATTGCCAGCAGCTTACCACCAGGATCTATGACTGGAGCGCCGAAAATTGCCGCTATGCAGGCAATTCAACAATTAGAGCAATGGCAAAGAGGGGTATATTCTGGTAGCATAGGTTATATAGCAGGTGATGGCTCTGCCGATTTTTCTGTGGTTATTCGTACTATAATTATAGAAAATAATTATTTTGAGTTTCAAGTAGGCGGAGGAATTATTTATGATTCAGAGGCAGAAAAAGAATTATTAGAAACTTATGTAAAAGCTAAAGCTATTTGCAATATTCTAAAAATTAGTGAACAACAATTAGATAATTGCTAAAATTAATCTAAACATCTCATCGCCAAGAGCTTTAACTAGCTGATATTTGACGCTTTTATTTTACCATTTATAATATTAATTACTAAAGGTTGGCTATATAACCAACTAAAGCAGTATAGCTAATCTAGTAAGCTGCTAATTATGACAAAAATATTTAGTTAATTATGAACCAAGATTATAATTACAGCAATTATAACCCAGATAGGCCGAATAATTTTTGGCGAGAACGGGTTGGAGCTGTTGGTAAAAATATAAGTAATAGTAGTTGGGTAAATGCTATTTATGGCAATGAGAGAGAATACAGTTCTGGCCATTACTATAAATAGCTCTGCTGATGCAATACAACCAACTAAAGCAGAAGTAATTGAGATGCTCGGAAAAACACTTGAAAAACTTAACCAAAATGTCAATTTAAGTAAGAGCAAATTGCAACGCTAAATCTATTATTAAAATTAAGGCAAAATCAGTAGCATAATCTAGTTTATCACCTGCTTATCGACATTAAGAGTAATAAATAAAGAGCAATAAGCTAAAGATTAAAGCATATAATACCAAATCCCCTCTATAAATCTATTTTTATTCTGCAATTTTAACCTCATAAATTCCAAGCTAAAATTTTAAATTAGCTAAGACTAGTCCTGAAATTTTAGCTTAAAATTTCTGAAACTAATATTAGTGACTAAAAACAGTTTTATAGAGGAGATTTGGTATAATTAAGTTTATTCTATGAATTTTTCTTCAGATTCTTTTGAAAAAATTAAAAACACAGCTTTTGCAACAAATCACCAAAAAAATCTACAATTAAACTAGTGTTGCTCTTTTCTGGCTAAATAGCCTAACCATAAAATTTACATTAATAGCTGCTAATAATTAGCAATAATATTTTTAATAGTTGATTATAGATAATTATATTATTGCCTTTTAGTTAGAGCTTAATTCTAGCATTATTTCATTTCTTCTCGAAAAAGGCAAAGTCCAAGGTGGGTTATAAAAAGCAAAGATCACAATTTCTGTAGTTTTTAATTTATTCTTTTTACTATAATTTAGTAATGTGGTTAATTGATCGTTAAGCTTATTTACACTAGCCAAACCATTAAATTTTATAACTAAATATTTTTTAGCAGCAATTTCTTTGAGGGTTATTGCTTTATTATTGGTTTTTGGTAAATCGGCAAATTGAAATTTACTAGGCATTACAAAGCTAATCTGCCATTTTTCTTGTGCAGCTAGATTAAATCTTACTTTAGCTATTTTTTGTTTAACTGGGGCAGTCATCGCTATTTTCAGCTTTTGCTCATTAGCACCAAAAATATAATCAGCCAAAATACGGAATCCTTGCTTAACCGCTTCTTTTCTTGATGCATAAAGCACTGTTTCTGCGATAATCATTTTATTATATTGTCTTATCTCAATATTATTTTCTTTAGATAAAATTTGATATTCTGGCTCTTCTATTTTGCTAAAAGCAGGCTTGAGGGTCATGAGGCTTATTATAATTAATATATTTATTTTTAGTATAAATTGTATCATCTTATTGAATATAATGCTTTTCCAGAATTTCTCTTGCGATTAATTGTAAAACTTTAGCATTTGTAGCCTCAGGCTTTATCGGGGGAGCTAAGCCATGTTCATAAGCCTCTAACCACCTTAAGGCACATAAACACCATGCATCACCTGCTTTTAAACCGGGAAATTGCCCTTCTAATCTTGGCGTTAACAAATCATTACCTTGCGCTTTAGAAAAAGTTAAAAATTCTTCAGTAACTACGGCGCATACTACATGAGTGC
>CAXPEK010000054.1:0-2854 GCA_964216065.1 Candidatus Actinomarina sp. | reverse complement strand
CACCATATAGGTCCATCAAAGCTATTTTTTTAGAACGAAAGACTAAACTTCCTCTCTCTGAGATAAATACTAACCTAGTATTTATATATCCTTCTAAACCAGTGTAATGTTTATAAATTAAATCTGAAATCTGAGCAGCGCCACGATGCCAAAATTTCTGTGGGAAGCTAATATTTTCATCAATGATGTTTTCATTAGTAAATAAATCAAATAAAATAACTTTAGCAGAAATCATGTTATTATTCTCGCTATTTAATAATACCGTTAGCTCGGAATATATAGGCTTTTCTTTAAAAAATTCAGAACTAAATTCTTCAATTAAGCTTTGCTTTTTAAATAATTCTTTTGGAGTTAAATTTTTAATAGTAAAAAGTTGCGTATCTTCTAATTGCTCTTTAATGCGTTTTTTTATCTTATAAGAGAGATTAAAGCTAGATAAATCTTTACCAGTAATATTTTTAATATTAATTAAAATTTTACTATCATTACCTCCTTTTATTAATATAGAAGTAGTTTCCTTGGCTAGTAAATGGGAAGGAAATAAAATTATAGCTAATAAGAATAAGAAATGTTTCATTAAAAATTAATAGTTTTAGCAAATAAATTCTTAAGATTGTTAATATCTTTACTTTGGCCCTCTACTTCTATTTTTTCACTAATTGTGAAGCCTAGTTTTTCGATGTAAATATTAGATTCTTTAGCTAAATTTTTAAAAGCTAATTCATTGTTAGGAGTAATAGTTACAATATACCTAGCTTGACTCTCTGAAAAATAATATTCTGAAGCAGAGATATTATTAGCTGTTGGCTGGCTAATTTTAAAGCCAATATTATTAATGAAGCTCATTTTAGTTAATAAAGTTAGAATTCCGCCATCTGAAACATCATTTACATTTTGAATTAGCTTTTTGGCAATAAGCTTAGAGATAAATTGAGCATGATTTTTCTCAATATCTAAATTAATTTCAGGGCAGTCTCCTGACTCTATCTCTAAATATTCTCTTTGAAATAATGAAGCTCCTAATTCAGCTTTTGTTTCTCCTATAATATAAATAGCTAGTCCTATTTGGTCTATATAATTTAAAGGTATCTGATCTAGCTGTTTAACTAGTCCAACACCACCAATATTAGGACACGGCTTTATAGCTTCACCATTGGTTTCGTTATATAAAGATACATTGCCAGAAATTACTGGATAGTGCAGAGCCTTAGAAGCATCTCGAATACCATCTATTGATTTAACAATTTGTCCCATAATTTCTGGGCGTTCGGGGTTACCAAAATTTAAGCAATTTGTAATAGCTAGAGGCTGAGCTCCTAATATAATTAGATTTCTGTAAGTTTCTACTACCGCCTGCATTGCGCCAACATAAGGGTTAGCATTTACATATCTTGGAGTGCAATCAGTAGTTGCAGCTATAGCCTTACTACTATTATGTATTCTCACTATACCAGATGCAATATTTTGCGCTTTAATAGTATCATTCATAACCCCTGAATCATATTGTTCAAAAATAGAGTTTTTTTGGGCTATATCTGGGCTAGAAATAATTTTTTCTAATGCTGAAAAAATCTCTGCTATATCTAGTTTTTTGCTAAAAATAAATTTTTCTTTAATTTCTGGTTCTAGCCAAGGACGATCATATTTTGGTGCTTCCTCTGATAAAGGTGCTACTGGAATATCTGCCTTAATTTCACCATTTTGCTTTAAAATTAGATGATTACTTGTAGTTATTTTACCTATAGTAGCGCAATCTAATTCCCATTTGCTAAAAATTTCTTTAGCTAAGGATTCTTTTTCCGGCTTTATAACCATTAGCATTCGTTCCTGACTTTCTGAGAGCATAATCTCATAAGCACTCATATTTTCTTCTCTTTGAGGCACTTTATCTAAGTCAATTTCTATGCCTACTCCGCCTTTACCAGACATTTCTAAAGAAGATGAAGTTAAGCCAGCTGCTCCCATATCTTGAATAGCAATAATTGCATCTTCTTGCATTAATTCTAAACAAGCTTCAATGAGTAGTTTTTCTTTAAATGGATCACCAACTTGAACTGTTGGCCTTTTTTCTTCATTTTCTGCACTAAATTCCTGTGAAGCCATTGTTGCCCCATGAATACCATCTCTGCCAGTTTTAGAACCTACATACATTACTTTTGAGTCAATAGCAGAGGCAGCAGAATAAAATATTTTATCTTGCTTAGCATGACCAATACACATAGCATTTACTAAAATATTGCCATTATATGATTGATCAAAAATAGTATCTCCAGCTATATTTGGTACGCCAACACAATTGCCATAGCCAGAAATTCCAGCGGTAACTCCACTAAGTAAATATTTAGTTTTAGCATGGTTAATTAAACCAAATCTAAGAGAATCTAATATAGCTATGGGTCTAGCACCCATGGTAAATACATCTCTAAGTATTCCACCTACACCTGTTGCTGCTCCTTGATATGGTTCAATATAAGAAGGGTGATTATGGCTCTCCATCTTGAATATAATAGCATCATTATCACCTATATCAATAATACCGGCATTTTCGCCTGGCCCACAAATTACCCAATCTTCCTGAGTATGTAATTTAGCTAAATGTAATCTTGTCGATTTATAAGAACAATGTTCACTCCACATAACTGAAAATATTCCTAATTCGGTAATGTTAGGTTCTCTGCCTAATATAGCTATAATTTTATCATATTCTGCTTCAGTTAAACCATGTGCTGAGATAATTTCATGATTATGGTGCTGTGTTTTTACTTCTGATTTCATTAAATTACTTTTTTCTCGCATTATAAAAATAAATTACTGCTTTTCCAGTATTTTATCTATTTTAATAAAATTAATATTT
>CAXPEK010000053.1:0-7528 GCA_964216065.1 Candidatus Actinomarina sp. | reverse complement strand
ATTTTTGATACTACTTTAAGAGATGGTGAACAGTCAGCTGGAGCTACAATGAGCTTAGCTGAAAAACTTGCTATTGCTAAATTGCTAGATCAAATGGGGGTTGATGTTATTGAAGCAGGCTTTGCTATTGCGTCTGATGGTGATTTTTTAGCAGTACAGCAAATTGCACAAAATAGTGATAATGCTGTTATTTGTTCGTTGGCTAGAGCTATAAAAAAAGATATTGAAAGAGCAGCTGAGGCAATTAAACCTGCAAGGCAAGGTAGAATTCATAGTTTTGTTTCTACTAGTGATATTCATCTTCAATATCAAATGCGTAAAACTAAAAATGAGGTATTAGAAATTATTGCAGATACTGTTAGCTTAGCTCGTAATCTCTGTGATGATATTGAATGGTCGGCAATGGATGCCACCAGAAGTGAAGCTGACTTTTTATATAAGGCTATTGAAACAGCTATTAAAAATGGTGCTACTACTATTAATATTCCAGATACAGTAGGTTATGCTATTCCTGAAGAATATGCTAATTTAATCAAAAACATAAAAAATAATGTGGTTAATATTGATAAGGCCATTATCTCGGTTCATTGTCAGAATGATTTAGGCCTAGCAACGGCAAACTCTCTTTCAGCACTTCAAGTAGGAGCAAGACAAGTAGAATGTACTATTAATGGCTTAGGAGAAAGAGCAGGAAATACTGCTATGGAAGAAGTGGTAATGGCTATTAAAACTCGCGCAAATTTCTTACCTTATGAGGTCAATATTGATCCCAGCTATTTTGCTCGAATTTCAAGATTAGTTTCAAATGCATCTGGTTTTATGGTGCAAAAAAACAAAGCAATAGTAGGTAGTAATGCTTTTGCGCATGAATCAGGTATTCACCAAGATGGTATGCTAAAAAATCGTAACACTTATGAAATTATGACTCCTGAATCTGTTGGTTTTAATAATTCAACTTTGGTTATGGGTAAGCATTCAGGGAGCCATGCTTTTAAAACCAAATTATTAGAGCTTGGTTTTAAGCCAAGCGAAGCAGAATTAGGTATATATTTTAAAAAATTCAAAGATTTGGCTGATCGTAAGAAAGATATATATGACGAAGATATTATTGCCCTAATAGGAGCTAATTTTACTAATAATGATCGTGTAAAATTTATTGATTTAGAGATTTCTTGTGGTAGCAAAGATAGTGAAGCAAGATTAACTATAATTTTTGATGGTAATGAATTGCAACTAAAAACACAAGGTAATGGACCTGTTGATGCTATATTTCGTGCATTAAAAAAGCTAGTACCTCACCAGAGTAGGTTAGATTTATATCAAGTTCATTCAGTTACTAAAGGTACTGATGCTCAAGCTGATGTAACTGTAAGATTAGAAGATGAAGGCAGCAAGACATATAGTGGGCATGGTGCACATACTGATACTTTAGTGGCATCTGCCAAAGCTTATATTGCTGCTTTGAATAAAATGTTTAACCAAAATACTAAAGAACATAATAATACAGATTCAGGTAATATTTTAATATAGATTTTGTATTTACTATAATTAATTAACAGATAAAAGAGGAAATTTATATGACCGATGCTCAAAAAAAAGATTTAGTTGTAGAAGTTGGTGAAAAAAAATTTGATTTTGTGCTATTAGAGGGAACAGAAGCACCAAGAGCTATAGATGTTAGAAACTTATATAAAAAAACAGGGCATTTTACTTATGATCCTGGCTTTATGTCGACTGCATCTTGTGAATCTAAAATAACTTATATTGATGGCGAAAAAGGTATTTTGCGTTATCGCGGTTATCCAATAGAAGAGCTTGCTGAGAAAAGCACTTTTGAAGAAGTGGCATATTTATTAATGTATGGAGAATTGCCAAACAAAACAGAATTAGCTCAATATGAATATAAGCTTAAACATCACACCTTAGTACATGAACAATTACAATTTTTATATAGGGGCTTTCCAAGAAAAGCTCACCCTATGGCTATTTTAGTTGGTGCAGTTGCTTCTCTTTCAGCTTTTTATCATAATAGCACTGATATTTTAGATCAACATGATCGAGATTTAGCCTGTATCAAAATGATTGCCAAAATTCCTACTTTAGCTGCTATGGCATATAAATATTCAATTGGTCAGCCATTTATATATCCTCAGAATGATCTTTCTTTAGCTGAAAATTTTTTAAGAATGATGTTTGCGGTACCTTGCGAACCATATAAAATTAGTAAAACTATTGCTAAAGCCTTAGATAAAATTTTTATTTTACATGCAGATCATGAGCAAAATGCTTCAACCTCAACAGTTAGGTTGGCAGGCTCTAGCGGTGCCAACCCTTATGCTTGTATTGGTTCTGGCATTGCTTCTTTATGGGGTCCTGCTCATGGCGGCGCTAATGAAGCAGTGATAAAAATGTTGGAAGAAATTGGCCATAAAAGTAATATTAATAAATACATAAAAAAAGCAAAAGATCCTGACGATTCTTTTAGATTAATGGGCTTTGGTCATCGTGTGTATAAAAATTATGATCCAAGAGCCAAAGTATTAAAGAAAACCTGTTCTCAAATCTTAGCAGAATTAAATATAAAAAATGATCCATTGCTTGATATTGCCATAGAATTAGAAAAAATTGCTTTATCTGATGAATATTTTATTAAGAAAAAGCTCTATCCAAATGTAGATTTTTATTCTGGTATTATATATAAGGCCTTACATATTCCCGTGCAAATGTTTACCGTAATGTTTGCCATTGCTAGAACTACTGGTTGGGTTTCTCAATGGAAAGAGATGATCGAAGATCAAGATTCTAAAATTGGCAGACCTAGGCAAATTTATATTGGTGCTAATAAAAGACCATATAAACATATTAGAGCCAGAAGATAAGAGCAAATCTTATCTAAAAAGATTTTGTTGTACATTTTAATTCAAAGTTTCATTAATTAAAATAGCATTCTAGTTAGAGCAAATAACAAGATTATAATTTCTAATTTATTATTATGCTCTAAATTTGTTAGACTGGTTGCAATCTAATTGTTAGATTAAGTGTTAATTTACCGGTTCCTTTTTTGCGTGCTTTTGTCATTTTTTTCTGATGGGGTGTTTTCCTTGAAAGAAGCAAAGAAGTTTTTTTATTGTAATAATTTTGGTAATATTTAAGTTTTTCTTCTAGATTCACACATTTCTTTGGATAGGTATAATTTTACAATTAATTATGATCTTTGTAGTGAAATTTTTAAACCTTGCTGTTTAGTAAGCATATTTTATTTTTATGTACTAACTTTTAGGCTTAAGCAAAAAATTCTTCTGCTCTTTTTGTGTAAAATATTTGAGCTGGAAAAGACATTTTTTTTGCTAACATGGTAATAAAATTAATAGTATAAATCACTATTTATCTCGGAGAAACTTAAATTCCCATATCTTTATCCACGAGCCAGTTCCTCAGGAATATCATAGCCAAAAAGCTCAAAAATCTGTTTCTGCTTTTTTGTAGCTTCTTGTACGAATATCTGTTTTTCATATATTTTTGCCTTCTGTGCTGAAAGTATAATAAATGCTTGCTTTACGGTAAATTCTTTGTTTAATTTTTGATAAATCTTCATAAAAAAGTAGGATAATAAGAATAAATGTCCTCTGAGAACTTCTTTGCTATGAACTCTGAGTAGTAATAGATTTAGATCTGACTTTGAGAAAATAAACATTCTTTCAACCTTTTGTCTGGTATAGTATAAATTTAGAATGTTTTCTGTTTTTTGTTTTTTTGAAGATATTATTACAAATAATCCTTTTTGACTTGTAGCTTTAGACACTTCCTTATCATTTATTTTTTTCAGATAAATAGCTATTTACTAGATCAGTCTTTTTTTGGATCAAGAACAATATCAGCATAGGCCTTTTTATTATTTATCTTAATTTCTTTTTCTTTGATGAATACTATGCTTTTCTTAGATGCTTTTTTTACTTCATTAGATGCTAGATCTATTTTTTCACCATCAATAACTTCTTTAAAATAACTTTACGCCAGATGGAAGTCTGATAATAAAATCCTGCATCTAGCAATACAGCTTTAGCTGTGCTATTGTGAGCTTTAAGTTCTTTAATGGTATTAGTCAGGGTTGAGATATCTGCTATATTACCTGCATTATAGCGAAAATATAGAGGTAAATTATTATCAGCAAAAACAACTGACATGAATTTTATCTGTTTATCAATAGATCCGCTATTATAACCAAATTCACTAATAGGGGTGTTAATGTCATTTGGCATACTAGTACCATCCACTATCAACCCTTCTTTACTATCTTTTGTTGCAATAGGAAGATATTTTCTAAAAAAATCCTTTTGAAAAGTTTGTTACTTCCTAATTCTCTCAAAAAAATGCTAATGGCCTGTGAGCTTAAACTTGACCCAGAAAGTAGATGTTTGGATATGTCGCCTTCATACCAATCATTAGCTAAATACATAGCTGACCCATTGATAAGACGATATGATAATAAACTTCTTAATGTTTTAATCTTTCTTACATTATCCTTTTCGATTAATCTCTTGCTCAAATAACCGCTACCAAAAGATACTATCTACTTCTCTTTGAAGGACTTTACAGCAGATCTTTTTGGATTGCAGATAACTTTCCCATTTGAATCTCTTTTTCTTCTTTTTACTTCCTGAAATATTCCAGCCTCCTTGTCTAAAATAATTACAATATATTTACTACGCTGTTTAGTAATTTTTTATGGATTATCGTGGGTAAAGATATGGGAATTTAAGATAAGTATTTAGAATTAAATTTATTCTATAAGTGCTTGAGTAAAATCTATAGTTAAAAACTACTATAAAAAATTTTATAATAATATGAGATTTGGCATCAGTTAATTAATAATTAGACCTAGTTAAAAAATTTAGGAACTTACTAAAACTTATATGAAGAGCTTAATTTGAATACATTAAATAATATTTCATATTTGAAATTAGAATTAATTACATCAACTTCTATGTTAGTAGTTTGATATTTAAAATCTATATCAAATTTGTCAGAAATATTATAGGTTACACCTAAACCCATAGTAATACCTCTATCTTTATTTTCGGTAATTTCGTCCTCTTCAATTCTTGATATGGTAGCAGCTAAACTACCTAAAGTTGCATAAGCTGAGATTTGATTGTTAATTTTACTACCTATATCAAAATAATATGAATGTAATGTGCTAATTTTTGTAGTAACATTACTACTATTTATATCCTCTATTTTAATATCAAAAAAATTAGCAACTAAACCTGGTCTGATAAAAATATTATTATCTATCTTAAATTTATAATTATAACCTATGCCTGGCAAGATTTTATTACCAGAATCTAGATAGTTAAGATCTTTAAATTTTTGATCGACATAAAACATTGAAGTTTCAATGGTAAAAGCGTGCGTTTTTTCTTCAGCTGAAGCCTTGCCAATAGTGCCAGCTAAAATAGATGTGAGTATAAAGAATCTTAAGTATTTATTATTTATCACAATGGATTTATTTAATTAAGTTAATTATTTTTCTTTTTTTACCTTTATATATTTCCTATTATCATTTTTTTAATTCTTGTTTCACCGCTTTGCATAGCTTTTTTATATTATCTCTTTTTAACATGCCATTCATTAAATGAATGTAGCATATTTTATTATAATAGTAAAATATTCTATTTTTTTTCTTTCATATTACTATCTTTAGCTAAAGAAAAATACGCTTATTAAGTAAGTATGTCGCGTGATTTTATTAAATTTGCAACCCTAATGTAATTTTAGTAGCATAATTATTAATAAAAGTGCTGGATTTCTCACTTAGAGTTTTTACTTTATGTATTAGAGTATTTGGTCCATAATGAAAAATAAAATATTTTGCTTAAATATATAAATGAAAATAATTTGCTTTGGTAAGCAAAAAACCTCTAGCTATAACGATCTACTACTTGAATTTTACAAAAGAGTTGGTAATGAACTTGAGGTGATTGAGCTTATCCACAAAAATTGTAATAAAAATGAAATTATCAAGAGAGAAGAAGAATTGCTTGGTAATTATCTAAAGAAGCAAAATATCAATATTTTTTTAGATAGTCGGGGTAAAGAATTTAGTTCAAAGAATTTTGCATACCAATTAACTGAATTACAACTGCAAAATAAGCCATTAGTTTTTTTTATAGGAGGAGCATATGGTTTTAGCGCAAATTTTTTGGCTAAAGCAGATTTAATATTATCATTAGGCAAAATGACTATGCCACATATGCTAGCTCGATTAATTTTAATAGAACAAATATATCGCGCAAAAATGATTGCCCATAATCACCCTTACCATAAATAAATTTAAGCAACTAATTTTTCTAATTCATCAATATAACTAAGTGGTAAATTTAAACCTTGCTGCCAGAAATTAGGATCGCTTGCATCTAAATTAAAAGGTTGCAGTAATTCTTTATGTGGTAAAGTACCGCCGGCTGTTAATGCAGTTAAATATTTTTGTTCAAAATTTTCAATACCATTTTTATATGCTCCATATAAAGAATTGACCAGTAAATTACCAAATGAATAAGCATAAACATAAAATGGTGAATGAATAAAATGAGGTATGTAAGACCAATAATATTTATATTCAGCATGAAGTTTTATGGCAGGGCCCAAGCTTTCTTTTTGCACATTGAGCCAGATTTTATTTAATTGCTCAATAGTTAATTCACCTGATTTTCTTGCTTTATGTACTGCAAATTCGAAAGAATAAAAAGCTATTTGGCGGATAATAGTATTAATCGAGTCTTCAATTTTACTCACCAAAAGACTAATTTTTTCTTGCTTGGTTTGACAATTTTTTAACAATGATTCAAAAGTTAGTTGCTCACCAAAAATAGAAGCAGTTTCTGCTAAAGTTAATGGTGTATCTGACATTAAATAACCTTGCTTTGCGGCTAAATATTGATGTACTCCATGCCCTAGCTCATGTGCTAAAGTCATAACATCACGAAGCTTACCTTGATAATTTAACATAATATAAGGATGTATATCAGGTGTAGCAGGGTGTGCAAAGGCTCCTGAATCTTTGCCTTTGCGCGGTGGTACATCAATCCAGTTATGAGTGAAAAATAATTGCACAATATCTGCCATTTTTGGTGAAAATGCACGATAAGCAGTTAATATAATTTCTTGAGCTTTTTTATAGGAAATATTTTGCTCTGAATAATTGGGTAATGGGGCATTGCGATCCCAATAATCTAAAGTTTTTTGACCAAATATGTGAGCTTTTAATTTATAATATCGATGAGAAAAATTGTGATAATTGGCCTTAACTGTGCTCACCAAAGCTTCGACTACTTCATCTTCTATTAGATTGCTTACATTACGTGCTTGTACAGGGTGAGCATATGATCTTATATGGTCTTCTATAGCTTTATCTTTTGCTAAAATATTGGTAATGTAAGCCAGCAATTTGATGTTTTTGGCTAAAGTTTTCCCTATTGCTTTAGCTGCTTTTTTTCTTACTAATCCATCATTATCAGATAATAAGTTG
>CAXPEK010000052.1:0-10457 GCA_964216065.1 Candidatus Actinomarina sp. | reverse complement strand
ACAATCAAAAATAGAACCTACAATAATTTAAAAGATTTAAAGGATGAAATTTGTGAGTTTGTTAAAAACAATTTAAATCCAGAAATTATCAGGAGTGTTTGTAATGTTAAATATGTATAGTTATATTTGATAATTGGTATTATATCTTGCCTTATCCTAAATCTTATTTAGAAAGCCAATTTTCTGTTGTAATTAGATAATAAATTATTTTATTGCTAATTAAGAATTTAAGCCTAACTATATATAATAATATATTACTTTATTTGCTTTGCTTAAATTTCTCACTTTAATATTAGTGATATTTTATAATATTATCAGCTTGCAAAATTTAAACCCTATGAAAATAAGCTATAAAAAATATAATGATGAATTTGTTATTTTAGCTAAATATCAGTATAGATATTTGGCTATAGATAAAGAAAATAAAAAAATCTTACTAAGTAATATTTCCACTATTTTAACTACAGGCGATATTATCAAAGCCACATATTACCTTAAACCACCATTATGTTTATCTAAGTTAGATAATTGCCTTGCTACAGCAAAAGTTACAAAATTTAGTTATCTAAATGCAAAAAAGAAAAATATCTTAAGAGAATATATAATAGCGCATATCAAAAAATATTCAGCTAATCCACTGGCTCTTGCTTTAATTGCAGGCTATAAGGATGATATTAGCAAAGAAGTAAAAGAGGTTTTTTTTAAAACTGGCACTTCACATTTGCTGGCTATATCAGGTTTGCATATTGGTGGCATTGCATTAATTGGCTATTTAGTTAGTAAAAGAATATTAAGCTTTTCTAATATTATTATGTTAAAATATGATATTAGAAAAATAGCTAGTTTTTTTAGCTTATTACTAGCTTTTATGTTTCTGATTATTTCTGGCTTTCCTATTTCTGCGCAAAGAGCATTTTTATTTATCTGTATTTATTTTATTGCTACTATTTATGAGTTTAAACTTGCTTTAAGTAATTTAATTTTTACTGCAACCTTGATTATATTACTAATAGACCCTAGTAATTTATTTAAAGCTTCATTTCAAATGTCCTTTGCTGCTGCCCTAGCTTTATCCTTATATTTTAGTAATTATGCACAAGATTCATATATTAAAAAACTTTGTTATTCATCGTTAATTGCTACTATTGTAACTACTCCTATAGTTATTTTTCACTTTGGTTTAGCTTCAATTATTGCACCATTAGTAAATATAATAGTGCTACCTCTCACCTCACTAATTATAATGCCAGCTGCCATATTTTGTTTATTAGTTAGTTTTTTAGGCTTAGCTAATTATAGTTTTAAATTATTTGATTTTATTTTAACTATATTTACTAATATAATTACTTATTTTAGTAAATTTGCCCTTTTAACTCCTAACTATATTAAAATTAATGAGCTATCTTTATTGTTATTATTAATTTCTTTATTAGTAATAATTTTTTCAGCAAATAAAAAAAACCTTATTCTTGCCCTAATATTTTATCTAATAGCCTATCTGGTTCCTTATCTTAACTTTTATAAACCCGATTTAATTATTACTAATATTAACAAAATTTTCTTAGTTAAGAGCAATACAGGCTATTTAATCAGTAAGCGCAAGCTTAATATTTACCAAGAAAAATATTTAGCAAAAAAATTTAATAATCTAACTAAATTTGAGGTGAAAAACTATGCTAATAATAATTTGCACTGCAATGAGAAATATTGTTTTTTTTATAAGAACAACAAAATAGTAACTATAATTAATTATAAAATAACTACTAAAAAATTTCGGCTTATTTGCCGCTATTCTGATTTAGTGATTAACTATGTATCTGGAGAAAATTGTTCAAAAAAACTAACTTTCAATAAATTTGATTTGAATAAATTGAGAAATATTAAAATCCACTTAAAAGCTCAAGATATAAAACTTATACCAGATCCCATCTATAAAGATGTTTTTAGTCAATAATATTAGCTTCAGAAATTTTAAGCTAATATTGCAGGACTAGCCTTAGCTAATGCAAAATTTTAGCTTGGAATTTATGGAGTTAAAATTGCAGAATAAAAATAGGTTTATAGATGGGATTTGGTATTACTTTATAATTTTTTGTCCTTGAAAATAAGGCTGTAAGATTCCTGGAATATTAATTGAACCATCTTCATTCTGATAATTTTCTATAATTGCTACTAAGGTTCTGCCTACCGCCAAAGCAGAAGCATTTAGACTATGCACAAAATTTATATTTTTAGCTTCATCCTTATATCTAGCTTTCATTCTTCTCGCCTGAAAAGCGCCGCAGTTAGAAATACTAGAGATTTCTCTGTAGCAATTTTGTCCTGGTAACCAAACTTCTATATCATAGGTTTTTTGAGAACCAAAACCTGTATCTTTACTACATAATTTCACTACTCTATATGGTAAATCTAAGCGTATTAAGATCTCTTCAGCAATTGCCACCATTCTTTTATGTTCATGTTTGGAATTATCTTGATCTGTAATTGAGACCATTTCTACTTTATTGAATTGATGTAATCTAATCATACCCCTACTATCTTTACCAGCTGAACCAGCCTCACTTCGAAAGCAGGGTGTATATGCACAGAATCTAAGGGGAAGATCTTGCTTGTTAAGAATTTTATTTTGCACTAAATTAGTTAGCACTATTTCTGAGGTAGAAATCAACCATTTGCCATCAGTTGTTACAAATGCATCATCAGCAAATTTAGGTAATTGACCAGTGCCAATCATCGCTTTTTCATTAACTAACGCTGGTGGAGAAATTTCTGATAAAGCAAATTCATTGGTTAGTAAATCAAGCATAAAATTAGCTAAAACCCTTTCTAACTTAGCTAGATCCTTTTTTAATATCACAAATCTTGCTCCACTTATCAGAGCAGCCTGCTCAAAATCCATCATGGCTAAATTTTCACCTAAAGTAAAATGCTGTTTAGGCTTATAGTCAAAAATAGTTGGTTTACCATGTTTTTTAACTTCTAAATTATCATTTTCACTATCTCCTTCTGGTACATCATTATCTAGAATATTGGGTAATGATAATAAAATATTATTTAATTTTTCGATCAATACAGAGTTATTTTCTAATTCAGCTATAGTGTTTTTTACTTGCTCTGCTCTTACAAATAGCTGTTTAGCATCTTGTGCCTGACTTTTAGCAACAGCTATAGCTTTAGCAATTTGATTTTTTTCTTGCTGCAATTCTTGTAATTTACTTTTAGCCTGCCTAATATTTTTATCTAAAGTCAAAATCTCGTCTGAGTGCGGTTTTAAACCTCTCCTAGCTAATTTATGGTCAAATTCTGCGGGATTATTTCTAATATAATTTAAATCATGCATAAGATTATAATTTTCTTGAAAATAATATAGTTAATTCAAATAATAAAATCATTGGTAAAGCTACACCAAATTGTGAGATAACATCAGGAGGTGTAATCATAGCACCAATGACAAAAAATAGTACTATTATGTATTTTCGTTTTTTTGCAAGGGTTTTAACAGTGACAATTTTAGTTTTAAGTAAAAATATCATAATAATAGGCAACTGAAATACTAAACCGAAAGCAATAATAATCTTTTGACTCAAAGCTAAATACTCGTTTATTTTAGCTTCCATTACCACAGGCATAGCTGTATTAACAGTCTCAAAACCAATAAAGAATTTCCATGCTAAAGGAAAAATTAGTTGATAAGCAAAAAAACATCCCAAATAAAATAATAAAGGTGCCAAAATAAGACTCAGAGTAAAGATTTTTTTCTCTTTCTTATATAAAGCAGGAGTAATAAAACGATATAAATGCCAGTTAAGATAGGGAAATAAAATTATAAAGCTAATAAAAGCAGACATTCTAATATAAGTCGTAAAAGCTTCTGCTAGACCTGTATATATAACTCTTCTATTTTCGCCTTTTAGCACTAAAACTTCCTCTAAAGGAGCAAGTAAAAAACTATATAAATCCTCTGCTAAAAAATAACATAAAATCAAAGTTATAACGAAAAATGATACTATGTAACATAATCTAGCCCTTAATTCTCTTACATGACTTAAAAAACTAACTTTCTTCATCTTTTTTTACTAAATCACTAATGTCATAAGCATCATATAACTTACCATCATCTCCTAATATTTGTTTAATATCTTGGTCTAAATTAGCAATATCATCTTTTAACTTTTTACTTTCTTCAGCTAGATTTACTTGCTCTTTCACATTATTTATTTCTTGCATAGCCACACAATATGCTTTTTTTAGCTCTCTATATAAAGCACTAAATTTAGCTATTAAAGCCGGATATTCTTTAGGATTAATTATGATTAGGCCTAAAATAATGATGGTAAAAAATTCAATTAATGAGATACCAAACATTTAATTAAATTCATATAAGTTGGCGTGTTAGGATAAATAATATTTTTACTAAAACCAGTAAAAACTTCAGCGATTCTTTTGCTTAAACAAAAAATGTTCAAATCTAATAAGATAGATTTATCAATATTTTTAATAAAATATTTAGCATTTTCTTGTGAAAAAAACAATAAATCTGTAACCTGATGTTCTTTTATCAATTTAGTTAAGTAATTTGCTTGTAATTGATAATAAATTACTTCATAGCATATTTGTTCAGTAATATCTGGCACATATTGCTTTAAATTTAAGCTAATTTTAGCACCTCGCAAATAATGATATTGGCCTTTATTTTGCACTATATACTCTAACAATGCTCTACTATTAACAAAATATTGCAACTTATTAAGGCCACAATTTCTCAGATAATAATAAAATGACTCCCCTACTAATAAAAACTCATTTTTTTGGTTAATTTTTAGAATCTCAGATTTATTAAAATTGTTTAAAGCATTTTTACTCGTCAAAATTATAGAGCTATTCTCGAATTGATTGAGATCAATTGGTAGATTTTTTATCTCATATAAAGGAGCTGTTATTGAGCTTATCTTATGTTTTGACAGATCTTTTTTGGTTTTTTCGGCAAATTTTTTATTTCTAGTAATTAAAAACTTTCTAGCCATTTTTAATAAATTTTATGATATCAGCTCCTTCATTTTTAAAAATATTTACTATTTTATCAATTTCAGCAACTGCATTTTTTTTAGCTACTATGATATTATTATCTATTTTTTTACTACCATCAGGATGAATAATACAGGCTTTAATCTGTATATCTTCGCCAAAAAATTTTGCAAAACATGCAATGGGAGTTTTACAACTTCCATCTAATTTAGCCATAAATCTGCGTTCTAAATTTACGCAAAATTCAGTTTTTTCATGATTTAACTTTTTTATTATTGTTTTTATTTTGCTATTATTAGTTTTACTAACTACTCCTATTGCGCCCTGACCAATTGCCGGTGTCATAATCTCAGTAGAGATTTTTTTAGTAATTACCGAAGGTATGCCTATTCTTTTTAAACCTGCTGTAGCTAAAATAATACCATCTATATTTTCTTCCTTTAATTTTCTTAATCTAGTATTAATATTACCTCTAAAATTAACAATCTTAAGATCTGGGCGATGGTGCAATAAAATAGCTTTTCTTCTGATTGAAGAAGTACCTATAATGGCTTTTTGAGGCAAATGAAATAAATTCATATATTTATGAGAAATAAAAGCATCTGTTGCTTCTTCGCGTTCTAATATGGCACTTACTGTTAATTGATCCGGTAATTTAGCCGGTAAATCTTTCATAGAATGAACTGCTAGATCTAATTTATCTTTCATTAGCATTTCATCAATCTCTTTAGTAAATAGACCTTTACCCCCTATTAAACTCAAATTTTCATTTAAGAATTTATCTCCCGAAGTATTTATTTTTATAATTTTAACATCTTTATCCGTTAAAGATTGATTAAATTCTAAAATTAATTTTTTAACTTGGTTTGCTTGTGCGATAGCTAATTCACTTGCTCTGGTACCAATCTTAATAGGTATGTTATAGTTACTATGCATTAATACTTGAATTAATATGATTTAATTATAATAATAAAACATCAAATTATACAAGAAATATTATGGAAAAACCTGTTATTGGCATTACTTTAGACCATGAAGATGATCAAAAATATTCTTTAATGCCATATTACGCACTTAGAGATAATTATATAACAGCAACAGAAAAATATGGTGGAATACCAATATTATTACCTTATGTAAATTCAGAAATTGACAATTATCTTCAATTTATCGATGGTTTAATAATTACAGGTGGTAATTTTGATATTGCTCCTAATCTATATGGTGATGATAAAATACACAGCAAAACCAGTTTAAAAGAAAACAGAACCTCATTTGAATGGAATATAACCAAAGCAGCTATGAGGTTAAATAAGCCAATTTTAGGTATTTGTGGCGGAATGCAATTATTAAATGTAATTATGGGTGGTGATTTAATTCAACATATAGCTGATGAAATTGACGATGCTTTAGAACATGAGGTAAAACCGCATGACCAAGCAGCACATAATATTAACATCAAAGAAAATAGTTTGTTATTTAAATTAGCAGAAGAAAAGAAAATATATGGAGTAAATAGCTCACACCACCAAGCAGTAAAAAATATACCAGATAATATGATTGCTTCAGCCATATCATCTGATTCAGTGATTGAAGCAATTGAACATCTAAACTATAAATTTATGCTAGGGGTACAATGGCATCCAGAATATTTACTGACTGCATTAGATAAAAATATATTCAAAGAATTTATCAATGCGGCTAAATAAATTTATTGCGAAAGCAGGCATTTGCTCAAGAAGAGCAGCTGATCAATTAATCAAATCTGGTCTTATTGAGATTAATGGCACGATCATCACTAATTTTGCATATCAAGTTAAAATAACAGATAAAGTTAAATATAATAAGCAAACTCTTAATATAGGTCAAACTCGCCTTTATGCTTTTAACAAACCAAAAGCTTGTCTAACTAGCAGCTTTGATTCAGCTGGACGCAAAATTATCTATGAATATTTGCCCAAAAACTTACAAAATTTTTCTCCGATAGGTAGATTAGATTATAATAGTGAAGGATTATTATTACTCACTAATGATGGTTCACTAAAAAGACATTATGAACTTCCTAAGCACAAGATTATCCGCAAATATAAGGTGAGAATTTTTGGTGAATTACAAGAGCGGGTAAAAAAGCAAATTGAGTTAGGCATTACCATAGATAAAATAAAATATCAGAAATGCCAAATTGAAATTATTAAAAAAGGTACTAATTCTTGGCTTGAAATCTCTTTAACTGAAGGTAAAAATCGTGAAATTCGTAAAATATTTGAATTTTTTGGACATCCTGTTAGTAGGCTAATTCGCACTTCATATGGAAAATACAAGTTGCAAGATTTGGCTCTCGGAGCAATTAAAGAGCTAGACATTTAAACCTTATAGTCTAAAAGGGTGATTATATTATATATTGTAGTATGAGTTATTTTCTTGCCTTAATTTTATTTTCAATAGCAAGTTTTTTATATACTAAAAAAACCTTTCTAAAGCAAAAGACACAAAAACACATTACTCTTGCTGCAATTCCTAATTATTATGGTTATTGTGCGATTCTTTGGTTTTTATTAGCTAGTTTATTAGTGATTATGATTTTAGCTAAACAGAACAAATTATCGCTTGAGCTATTTACTTTAATTGCTCTTTTTCTTACTATTATTTTAAATTTTTCAATCGGAAAACATATAACTAGCAAATTTAATGCAAGATTACATTTTGAAAAATTATTTTTAATAATTTTAAAAATTATTTCTTATGTCTCGATTGCTATAACTTTTTTAATCATCACATCCATTCTAGTAGAAGCGTTAAGGTTTTTTAGTCAAATTCCTCTATCAAGCTTTCTTTTTGGAACTAAATGGAGTCCCCAATCAGCGTTGGAAGGTACAGCAGGAGCTGGAAATTTTGGCGCTATTCCTGTTTTTCTTGGCACTTTATTAATTACTTTAATTGCAATTATAATTGCGGTACCATTTGGTATTTTTTCAGCTATTTACCTTACGGAATATGCTAGCAAAAGATTTAGAGCTGTAGCTAAGCCAATTTTAGAAATTTTAGCTGGTGTGCCTACCGTAGTATATGGTTATTTTGCTGCTTTTACTGTTGCCCCATTACTAAGAAGTTTTTTTGCTAAATTAGGTATTTCTATAGAGGCAGAAAGTGCTTTAGCTGCTGGCCTGGTTATGGGTATAATGATTATACCTTTTATATTATCCTTGTCAGATGATGTTATGAATGCTGTTCCTGAATCATTAAGAAACGCATCACTTGGTCTTGGCTCTACTAAATCTGAAATGATCAAGAAGGTTATTATTCCCGCTGCCTTACCTGGCATTGCTGGAGCGGTATTGCTTGCAATATCTAGGGCAATAGGTGAAACAATGATTGTCACAATGGCAGCTGGCTTAAATGCCAAAATGTCTTTTAATCCTCTTGATTCTGTTACTACAGCAACAGCACAAATTGTAACATTATTAGTAGGTGATCAAGAATTTGACAGCAACAAAACACTAGCAGCTTTCGCTTTAGGTATCACTTTGTTTTTTATTACCTTAATTCTTAATTTAATAGCCTTAATTATTGTTAAAAAATATCGTGAGCAATATGAATAAAACCAATATATATAAGCAAAAAAATATTTCTGAATTTGCTCAAACTAAACAATACCAAAAATTACTCGCAAAAAGACATTTTTTTGAGGCAGTTTTCAAATATATTGGCTTAACTGCCATAATTTTTTCGATATTATTTTTAGCATCCTTGATTATTAACATAACCCTAAAGTCAACCGGTGCTTTTAGTGCAACTTATGTAGAAATGCCAATTTATTTAGATAAAAAAATCATTAAAGAAGATAATCAGGAATATTTAAAAAATTTTTCTTATCGTCAATTACTAATTCATAATATAGACTTATACTTTAAAGAAGCCAAAGAGTCACGAAGAGCTAAGTTAAAAATTCTGCATTTTTTTTCTAAAGATTCTTATAAAGATTTACAAAATTATGTCTTAAAAAACCCTGATAAAATAGGTCAAAAAGTTCCTATTTGGCTTAAAGCTTCATCCAAAGTTGATCAATTTCACAAAAACAACACCAAGAATCTTAACATATTATATAAAGAAATATTAAATCGTTATTTTTTACCTAATAATGCTATAAAGAAAAAATTAAGCTTTAACTTATTTACTAATGGTGACTCTACTGACCCAGAAATTGCTGGAATTGCTACTTCTTTACTAGGTAGTATTTTTACCATAGTGATTTTTTTACTGTTATCATTTCCTCTTGGGGTTTTACTTGCCTTATATTTAGAGGAATTTGCCCCAAAAAATAAATTTGCTGATTTTATAGAAATTAACATTAACAACATAGCAGCTATTCCTTCCATTATTTTTGGTTTGCTTGGTCTATCTATATTTATTAATTTATTACATATTCCACGCTCATCATCTTTAATTGGTGGTTTAACCTTATCTTTAATGGTATTACCTACCATTGTAATTGCGACCAGAAATAGTATTAAAGCAGTTCCTGCTAATATTAAACATGCAGCACTTGGTATGGGAGCCTCAAATATTCAAGTAGCTTTGCACCATACACTACCCCTAGCTTTACCAGGTATTCTAACAGGAACCATTTTAGCAGTTGCCAGAGCTTTAGGAGAAACAGCACCTCTAATCATGATTGGTATGATTGCCTTCATTATTGATACTCCTGCTAATTTTACAGACCCTACCACAGTTTTACCTGTACAAATATATTTATGGTCTAATAATCCAGAAATAGGTTTTATGGAAAAAACTTCAGCCACAATACTTCTGTTGCTTTTATTTTTAGTGGTTTTTAACTCTACTGCAATATGGCTAAGAAATAAATTTACTAGAAAGTGGTAATTTTGCAAAAATATATTGTTTTTTTTCAATCTAGAGTGTAATTAATACTGTAATTTGTTTAAATTTTATGTTACAATTAAAGAAAATGAGAAAAGAAATGTTTCATCCAATAGATTTACATGTAGGAAAAAGAGTTAGATTCAAAAGAAAAATGATGGGTTTGACTCAGTCTGACTTAGGAGAAAAAGTAGACTTGACCTTTCAGCAAATTCAAAAATACGAAAAAGGTGAAAATAGAATTAGCGCTAGTAAATTATATCAGATTGCTCAGGTTTTGGATACAACTGTTAGCTTCTTTTTCGAAGATTATAGTGAAACACAAGAGCAAAAAGAGATAACTGATGATAAACAATCAATAGATCTAGTACAATCTTTTAAATCTATCAAAAATCCTAAAGTAAAAAAAAGGATAATGATGCTGATAGAATCAGTAAGAGACGAAGAAGAATAATATAAAATTTTCGCTTGCTCTTATATTATTTATTACCATCTGATGTTAATATTTAAATAATCTCTAAATAAAAGATATTTTTTTAGAGATTATTTAAAAC
>CAXPEK010000051.1:0-2824 GCA_964216065.1 Candidatus Actinomarina sp. | reverse complement strand
CTTGTTTTTAAAATAATTTAAAAGTAGTGTAAAATATATTACAATTTTTCTATTAATATATGAAAGTAATTATTTGTGGTGCTGGGCAAGTTGGCACTAGTATTGCAAGGAAACTCGTTCTAGAAGATAATGATGTAACTGTTATTGATCAATCACAAAAATTAATTGAAAAAATTAATAATAATTTGGATGTTACAGCCTTTGTAGGCCATGCTTCACACCCTGATATTTTAGAAGAAGCAGGAGCAGAAGATGCTGATATGATTATTGCAGTAACTCAGTCTGATGAAATTAATATGGTTGCTTGCCAAGTAGCTCATTCAATTTTTAAAATCAAAAAGAAGATAGCTAGAATCAGAAGTCAGAGTTATTTTACACAAGGTATTGAAAAAATGTTTTCGCCAGATGATATGCCTATAGATGTTATTATTTCACCTGAGGTAGAGGTAGCTAAAGCTATTTTTGAAAGATTACATATACCTGGATCAATAGAATCAATATCTTTTGCTGATAATCGAGTTAAGTTAATTTCTGTAAAAATATCAGATACTAGTATTATTAATGGCCATACTATTCAAAATTCTAACCAGAAAATAACTAATCTAAAAGCTCAGATCATAGCTTTTAATCGAGAACAAGATTTATTTGATAAAAGCAGTAAGTTAGAAATATGTCCTACAGATGTGGTTTATTTATTATGTCACAATGATGATCTTAAACAATTAATGGGAATTTTAGGCCATGAAGAAAAAGAGGCCAGTAAAATTACAATTGTAGGAGGGGGTAGAGTAGGTTCATATTTGGCTTTAAAGCTTGAAAAAGATCAACATGCTAATAATATAAAAATTATTGAAAGAGATCGACTATGTGCTAATAAGATAGCAGAAAAATTTGAACATACTTTAGTAATAAATGGTGATGCGCTTGATCAAGATATTTTAAGAGAAGTTAATATTTCATCTAGTGATGCAATTATTGCGGTTTCTAATGATGATGAGGTGAATATTTTGTCTGCCTTACTTGCTAAAAAATTTGGCTGCAAGAAAGCCGTTTCATTGGTAAATAGCATATCATTTGCTCCTTTATTTTCATCGCTAGGTATAGATGTTATAGTAAATCCTCGAGAAATTACTATATCTTCTATTTTGCGTTACATTAGAAATTTTAAAGTTAGGAATGTGCATGCAATTTGTGACTCACAAGCTGAGATTATTGAAATAGATGCTTTTGAATCATCTTACTCGATTGGTAAAAAAATTAAAGATTTAAACTTACCTAATGGCTTAGATATTTCAATGATTATGAGAAATAATAATGAGTTTATTATACCAGATAATGATACAGAAATTATAGCTAATGATCGTTTGATTATTATGAGTAAAGCTGAAAGAATAAAACAGGCTGAGAAAATCTTTTCAGATAAATTTAAGTATTTTTAATTTATAATTTCATAATTATTACTATCTGCATATATTTTTCTTAGTAATTTGTTATTTAGTTCATGTCCAGCTCTATAGCCAGTATATTTACCTATAATATACATGTTACATAAATATAAATCACCAATTACATCTAATATTTTATGGCGAGTAAATTCATTCTTGAATCTAAGTCCACCCGAATTTAAAACTTTATCTTTATCTACTACTATAGCATTATCTAGGCTACCACCCAAAGCTAAGCCATTTTTTCTAAGATAATCAATTTCTTCAGCTAGACCAAAAGTTCTAGCTCGAGAAATTTCGGTTTTGTAATTATGTTGATTTGCATTAAAATAATGTTTCTGTTTACCAATAAGCTTATTGTTAAATTCAATAGTAAAATCAACCGAAAAACTATCACTAGGTTCTATTATACAATATTTATTTTCTAATGATATTTCGGTTTTTTGTTTGATTTTTAAATATTTTTTCTTAGCATTTTGTTCTTTGGTGCCAGCAGAATTAATAAAAAATAAAAATGGTTCACTGCTACCATCAAAAATGGGTGTTTCAATATTATCAATTTCAATTATAATATTATCAATATCACAAGCCCATAAAGCTGACATTAAATGTTCAATAGTAGCAATTTCTACTCCAGCGCTATTTTTTAAATTAGTACCTAAATTTGTTTTATGTACTATAGAAAAATCTGCTTTTATCAGGTTGTTCTTATCCTTTACATCAGTTCTTATAAAGCTGATACCCTTATTTTCTTGTGCCGGTTTAAATGTTATATTGACTTTTTCACCTGTATGAACTCCTATACCAGTACAGCTAATTTCAGTTGCTATTGTCTTTTGGTTGCGATTCCACATAAATTTATTTTTGAGTTAATTTAGCATATTTCTGTAATTTAGCAACCATATCTATAGAGGATTAGTATCTAAATGTTCATTTAGAAAATTTTCTGCAAAATTATTATAATTATCTTGGGCTATTTCGTTTCTGATTTTCGCCATTAAATTTTGGTAATAATGAATATTATGCGTTGTTAGTAAGATAGAAGCCAAGATTTCTCCTGCCTTAAAAAGATGATTTAGATATGCTCTACTGTAGTTTTTACAGCAGTAGCAATCACATTGCTCATCTAAAGCTTTCAAATCTTCCTGATATTTACTATTTCTAATGTTAATTCTGCCTTTCGTTACAAAAGCCTGGCCATTGCGGCCAGATCTTGTAGGAATAACACAATCAAACATATCTACACCTTCTTTTACTGCTGCCACTATATCACTTGGTTTGCCTACACCCATTAGATAATGAGGTTTTCCTTCTGGTAAGTAAGGTATAGTGAATTTTAAACTATTAACCATTAATTCATGACCTTCCCCTACAGCAAG
>CAXPEK010000050.1:0-7810 GCA_964216065.1 Candidatus Actinomarina sp. | reverse complement strand
GTTGAAAATCTCAGCAGCAGTATGTTTTTTAGTGCCAAATTTAAAATCTAAGCCAGCGATAGTTTCATCAAATAAACGACTCCAATCAGCATTGGCAGTTTGATTTTTTTCATGTAAAATTTTTTCTATTTCAGCAGTTTTTTGGTATTTTTTACTCAGTCTAATATCACGGATAAAAGGTTTAAATTTGGCCAAATCTGCACTCTCGCGATAAAGATCATTTAGTTTTTTATCAGTTATAGCATTTATTTCAAGCGGGAAAAATAACAAATTAGTCGAGATATTATTAAGAGTTTCAGCCATATTTTGGTAAAAGCTAGATTTTGCTTGATTGGTCATTTCAGTGACGAAATGTAAATAAGAAAAAGCGGCTAATTTGCCAATTCCAGTGTAAATATTTTCGTATTTTGCAATAGTGTCAGCTAATTGCTTACCACTTAGTTTGCTAATTTTATTAGTATATTTTTGGGCAAATTCTTTGGCTGCATTGTCTAAATTTTCTTGATCTAATTTTATCTGAGGGTCTTGTTGGTTTTGATATAAATCGGTTAGATTCCAAGCTGGTAACATGTTATTATTTTTAAATTTTGCAATATTTAATATAAAGCAGAAAAATACAAGTTCCAGCTTTTATTTAGCTAATATTTTTGCTGCTTTTACATTAAACTTGACTTAGAATTTTATAATACCAAATCCCCTCTATAAACCTGTTTTTAGTCACTAATATTAGCTTCAGAAATTTTAAGCTAAAATTGCAGGACTAGCCTTAGCTAATTTAAAATTTTAGCTTGGAATTTATGGAGTTAAAATTGCAGAATAAAAGTAGGTTTAAAGATGGGAATTGGTATAATATTAGTTTTAGAAATTTTAAGCTAAAATTGCAGGACTAGCCTTAGACACTGTTAGCTAATTATTAAATATTTGTAGTATTAACGAGAAGTTTGCAATTAGGTTTTTCCACTATATAATTCAATTCCTAGATTTTTAGCTACATTTTATAAGAATATTTATGACAAAACCAAACCACAAACCTCAGAATCCATGCTTTTCATCTGGACCTTGTGCTAAAAGGCCAGGCTGGAGCCTAGCTGCTTTGAATGATTTTGAGCCAGGCCGTTCACATCGCGCTAAAACTCAAAAAGCAAAATTAAATGAAATTATTAACCTAACTAGAGAGTTGTTAAATATTCCAGCTGATTATCTAATAGCTATTGTGCCAGCTTCTGATACAGGAAGTGTAGAGCTTGCAATGTGGAATATGCTTGGTTGTGTGGGGGTTGATGTGTTTTCATGGGAGAGTTTTTCTGCAGATTGGGCTAAAGATGCAGATCAAGAGTTAAAATTAGCTGATTTAAAAATTTATCATGCAGATTATGGTTTATTACCTGATTTAAATGAATCTGCACCAGATCGCGATGTAGTATTTGCTTATAATGGTACTACTAGTGGAGTAAAAGTTGCTAATTGTGATTTTATTTCAGATAAGCGTTCTGCTATTACTATTTGTGATGCAACTTCGGCTATATTTGCTTATGATATGCCGTGGGAAAAATTAGACGCAACTACTTTTTCATGGCAAAAAGTTATGGGTAGTGAAGCGGCGCATGGTATGTTAATTTTATCGCCTAAAGCAGTAGCTAGATTAGAAGATTATAGCCCAGATCGTGCTTTGCCTAAGATTTTTCGTATTAAAAAGCAGGGAAAAATAGATGAAGCTATTTTTACTGGTGCTACTATTAATACTCCTTCTATGTTAGCAGTTGAAGATGCGCTAGATGCTTTAAAATGGATTAAAGCAATTGGAGGGAACCAGGCGATGATAGCAAGATCGGCCGCTAATTTAGCCTGACTTGAAAATTGGGTAGAACAATCTGATTGGCTTGATTTTCTGGCAGAAAATAAAGATATTCGTTCTTCTACTTCAATTTGTTTAAAAATAATAGATCATAATTATTTAACTTTACCTGCGACAGAGCAACAAAATTTTGTGAAAGAGATTGTAAAATTTCTCGAAGAAGAAAATGTTGCTTTTGATATTTCTTCATAGAGAGAGGCGCCAGCTGGCTTAAGAATTTGGGGAGGTGGTACAGTAGAAGTAGCAGATCTTGAAATTTTAACTAAATGGCTAGATTATGCCTTTAAACAAGTAAGTAAAACTTACTTAAAAGCTGCTTAATTATATTTATGACGCAAAATTTAGCTAAACCAGCATATTCAAAAAAACCAGATTGGATTAGGGTTAAGGCTCCTACTTCTAAAACCTACAGGGAAACCAAAGACTTAATGCGCAACTTAAAGTTAAATACTGTATGTGAGGAGGCTGCTTGCCCTAATATAGGGGAATGTTGGAGTAAAAAACATGCGACAGTTATGATTATGGGTTCAGTCTGCACTAGAGCCTGTGCTTTCTGTAATGTTGATACTGGTGTGCCTGATGCTTTAAACCCGCATGAGCCAGATAATGTAGCTCAAGCAGTAGCTGAAATGGATTTGCATCATGTAGTAGTTACTTCAGTTGATCGTGATGATTTGCCAGATGGCGGGGCAGAGCATTTTGCTAAAGTAATTGCTAAAATTAGATTATATGCGCCCAATACTTCTATTGAGGTTTTAACTCCAGATTTTTTAAGAAAAGAAGATGCTTATAAAACTGTAGTTAAGGCAAAGCCAGATGTTTTTAACCATAATATAGAAACAGTGCCATCTCTTTATGCCAAAATTAGACCGGGGGCACGTTATTTTAATTCTTTAACCTTACTTAAAGATGTAAAAAAAGCTGATCCTAATATTTTTACTAAATCTGGAGTAATGGTTGGTCTTGGTGAAAGAAAAGAAGAGATATTACAATTAATGGATGATTTGCGTGCAGCAGAAGTTGATTTTATTACTATAGGGCAATATTTGCAGCCTACAGCAAAACATGCAAAAATTGATCGTTATGTCCATCCTGATGAGTTTAAATATTATCAAAAAATGGCTGAAGCTAAAGGATTTCTGATGGTATCTGCTACCCCACTAACCAGATCTTCATATCATGCTGGTGAAGATTTTAAACAAATGCAAGAGAATAGGAAAAAACTATTAGCTAAGCAACTTTAATTATAGTTACAATCAATAGCTAGAGGAGTAAAATTATTAGTAAAGCTCATTTTAGAGAAAATGGAATAATACCAAATCCCATCTTTAAACCTATTTTTATTCTGCAATTTTAGCTTAAAATTTCTGAAACTAATATTATTGACTAAAAACAGCTTTATAGATGGGAATTGGTATAATTAGTAAATAGTTATAAAGCACTCATAGTATGTTTAGGCCGTTGCTAGAAATTGTTTAATTGCCAAATATTGTACTAATGATTTAGCATTTTCTTTGCTCTGCCAGATTAATTTGCTGTTTTTTTTATCACTAATATTTAGTACTTTAACCGCTTCTATGGCAATATTAGTGATAAAAATAAGATCAAATTTTTTTAATTCTTTTATCTTTATTTGTTTTTCGCTTACTGAAAATTCATTGATAATTTTGCTACGAACTACACCATTTAAAATCGGCAAGTCTTGACTTGGCGTATAGATTTTACCTTTTTTAAGTAAAAAGATGTTGGCAGAGCTAGTTTCAACTATATGATTTTTATCATCAGTTAAAATACCATCAGTAAAACCCAATTCTTTGGCAGCTAATTTTACTAAAGTTGAGTTTAGCCCTTGCAATAATTTATAATGAACAGGTAGAGCTTTTAGGGAGGGTTTTTGATAATTAGAAATAATTAGTTTAAGATTATCCAGTTCCATTTCTGGTATATCTACTGTTTCAATTAATAAATTAGGCTTAATATTTGCGTTTGGTAAATAGCCTCTGCTGCCAGAACCTCTGGTGATAATTATACGTAAAATGCCATTTTCTTGGTGGTTTTTTTTGATTAATTCTTGGGCTTTGAGAGTTATTATGGATAAATCAAATTTAATTTTAAGAGAGTCAAGACCAGCTGCTAGACGATTAATATGCAGTTTTAAATCTCTCGCTTGATAATTGCTAATTTTTATAGTTTCAAAGACACCATCGCCAAATCTAAAGCCTCGATCATTAATTGATATGGCAGCATTTTGCGCTTTGCAAAATTTATAGTTTAAAAATACATATTTCATGTATATATAATAATATATTATTTCTATAAATCAAAGAAGGATTAAAAATGACATTAATTTTACCTGAGTTACCATATGCATTAGATGCATTAGAACCTCATATTTCAAAAGAAACTTTAGAATTCCACTATGGTAAGCACCATATGGCTTATGTTACTAATGGTAATAAACTAATTTCTGGTACAGAATTTGCTGATAAAGAAATTACAGATATTATTAAAGAAAGCGCTAATAACCCAGCTGCTGCTGGTATTTTTAATAATGCGGCACAAGTGTGGAATCATAGTTTTTTTTGGCAATCAATGAAACCTAATGGTGGTGGTAGACCAGAAGGTGCGTTACTTAATAAAATTCAAGATGATTTTGGTAGTTTCGAGAATTTTAAAGAAGAATTTGCTACAGCCGGCGCAACCCAATTTGGTAGTGGCTGGGCCTGGTTAGTTTTGGATAATGGCAAATTAAAAATTACTAAAACTGCCAATGCCGGAACTCCTATAGTTAAAGGACAAGTTCCTTTATTAACCATGGATGTGTGGGAACATGCATATTATATTGATTATCGTAATGCCCGTCCTAAATATATTGAGGTTTTTCTAAATTCTTTAATTAATTGGGACTTTGCTAATCAAAATTTTAATAATCATTAAATTCTCTATATTATCACTTTTTATGGTTACGGTAAAAGCCCAAAATTATGGGCTTTTATAAGTTATACCAATTCCCATCTATAAAACTGTTTTTAGTTAATAATATTAGCTTCAGAAATTTTAAGCTAAAATTGCAGGACTGGCCTTAGCTAATTCAAAATTTTAGTTTGGAATTTATAGAGTTAAAATTGAAGAATAAAAGTAATTTTATAGATGGGATTTGGTATTAGATATTAAGTTTAAGCTTTAAAGATTAGGGCTGTGCTCTTGATTAATTCTCTTATACCAAATCCCATTTTTCAAGCTGCTTTTAGTTAATAATATTAGCTTCAGAAATTTTAAGCTAAAATTGCAGGACTAGCCCTAGCTAATTTAAAATTTTAGTTTGGAATTTATGGAGTGAAAATTGCAGAATAAAAATAGGTCTAAAGATGGGAATTGGTATTATTTGACGCTTTTTGAAAAAAGTGTTACAATCAGATAGTTAAGAGAGAGATATGCCAAACATAAGAGAAAATGGTGAAAACCCAAACAGCCGTTACACATTAAGATATAAAGGTGCTGAATTAAATATATATATTCCTAGACATGGATATGAATTTTTGGATAGAGAATCGCAAATGGTAATGGTATTTTATCAATATCAAAATACTCTGCAATGTTGTCCATGGTTTTTATTGCCATCTTTAACTGGTCAGAAAAAATTTTACCCTATATTGGGTAATGAATATGAGCATATTAGAGATAATCGTAATCGAAAGAAGCTTATATACTATAGAATGCATGGTTTTTTAGATCCTGCAGAAGGAACTTTTGCTTATATAACTTACGATGATAAGCTAACTGATATAAAATATCTAGCAGGTACTTCGGGCGATAGAGAGTTATTGGAATTACAATTATATATTCAAGCACCATTATCACTTTCCCGACAAAGCTATTTTGAGATAGGAGGTAATGAAATAAATCAAGGCAATAAATCACGCAGTAGAGTTATTCAAAGAAGAGCTAAAAGATGAGGATTGTCTTAAGTTAGTTGAGTGGTTAAACGGACAAGAAGAACCTATAAGAAGAATTTTTACAGAAGGTAGCACTCCCAAGAAAGAGAAGGTTGCAGAAAAACTTTTGCCATCAGGACCTGGGTATGAAGCGGATACTGAGCGCGACTCACCTCGACGTTAATTATAGACACTGTTAGCTAATTATTCTGTTTTTAGATTTTTTGATATTTTTAACGTTTTTTACAAAATAAGCAAAAATAGCAAAGAATATGGAAATTTAATAATTAGCTAACAGTGTCTAGTAATTTCTTTTGCAGATTTTGTAATTTTAAGTAAAAAATTAGACGATATTTTGCAATATAAACTATTTGTTTTTCATTAGAGATACTGATAGTTTTTCTGCTATAGTAAATTACCATATGAGCAAACTTATTAAGAAAATTATGCGGAAAATCTAATTTAGTTAAATTATTTAACTCTTGGGTTAAATATTCTTTTAGTAAGATAATTGCTTGTTTCTGACGCTCAATCGCAGGATATTTAGTAAGTTTTTCTAATAATTCTTGGTTTATAAAAGGGTGATTATTATAATTATATTTTGGCAATGAATTTATTATGCGTGCAGTTTTTAAAATATAACAGAGTTTTTGCAAATTAATTATTTGCTGCTTAGTTAAATTTAAATTGAGAGCATTATTAATAATATGAAAAATTTGGTAAAAATATGTATCAATATATTGTTGGTAAGCTATTAGGTTAGCAAATTTCTTTGCTTGAAAATCAAATTCTCGTGCTTTAATTAATTTATTTAGTGAGCTTTGTTTTATCTTATATTCAGTAATAATTTCTTGTAATAATAAAATAGTAGGTTGTTTTATTACCGTAGTATCCTTGCTGTAAAGTTTGGTGATAATTTCCTGCCACCATGATAATTTAACAGCACTTATTAATTTTTCTCCTGAATTTTGATTTATTTTAGCTAATTCTAAATTTAGCTGAAATAAAGTAACTAATAGTTTGAGATGCTTTTCACCTTTGATGCAACAATATATTTCTGGGTCATATTTTTCTAGTGAAGCTATAGCTAATTTTAGTTGATTCATGCTAGTTAGTAGCTTTTGCTTTTATGATTTTCTGTACTAAATTATGATTAATATTTTTCTTTTCTGCTAATGATAATTTATTTAATTCATTAATAAGATCTTCTGCTGCAATAAAAGAATCTTTAGCAAATTTGCTGATTAGGTCAATTACCTCATTTGAGGTTTTAAGTTGTAAATCAGCAAATTTTTTGATAATCATGGCTCGTATATCTGCTTCATTTGGAGGAGCAATTTTAAACTGACTAACTGAAGCTATTCTACTGGCTAAATCTGGGGTTTGGAAAACTAGCTCAGTTGGCTCTTTAGTTGAGGTAATAAGCATATATTTATTATCATTTTTAATACGCTCAAAAATTTTTAGAAAACTATGTTCAAAAGAACTAAAATCATGTTTATCAAGATTTTTCATTAAATATTTTCGTGTAAAATAATGATCAAAATTATCAAAGATGAAATTATTATTTTTTTCTAATAAATATTCGAGCTTTTGTTCATTAATTTTAAATAAATTAATCTTACAGCTATTAGTTTTTTGTTGCCAAAAATTGGCTAAAAAACTTTTGCCACAGCCTTGCGGTCCAGAAATAATCACAACATTATTGATCCATTTTGGCCATTTGGAAATATATGAATAAGCATGATGATTAGCCGCAGTTAGAATAAAATCTGTGTGCTTAGACTGAAGATTTTCAGGGAAATTTAGAAATAACTGTTTGAATATTGTGATAGGCATAATTTTGTGCCATTTTTTTATTGTGTAAAAGCTGCTTATATATTAAATAATATAGTTGAATTTTAAAGAATAAATTTTGTTTTTACCTAAAAAAATTAGCACATTTTTAAAATTAAACGCAAAGTTGTTAAAGATATTAAATAATAAGCTTTTTTCAGCTATAGTGATATTTGTTATTATA
>CAXPEK010000049.1:0-3041 GCA_964216065.1 Candidatus Actinomarina sp. | reverse complement strand
GTTGTTACATTTTAAAGTTAATAATTCTGCATTATTAATTATGTAATCTAGAACATTCGTTCCTACAACTCCGATTCCTGCTATTGCAATTTTACAATTATTCAATCTAACCTCTATGTTAATTTATTTTTCGAGTAAGAATTTTTTTATATTTTTTGCTCCCTGCCTAATTCTATTCTTATTTTCAACTAAGGAAATTCTTATATATCCTTCACCTGCTCTACCGAAACCATTGCCCGGCGAAACAGCTACATTGGCTTTTTCTATTAGTAATTTTGAAAATTCTAAAGATGTTAAATGTTTATATTTTTCTGGTAATTTAGTCCAAATAAACATTGACGCCTCAGGAACAGTAACATGCCAACCCCCTTGTTTTAGAATATCGGTAAAAATATCCCGTCTTTCTTTATAAATATCCCGCATCATAGCAGGATATTCAGCACATTCATTAATAGCTATAGTAGAGGCAATTTGTAATGGAGTAAAAACGCCATAATCTAAATATGACTTAATTTTACTAATAGCTGCAATAATATCTTTATTTCCTACGGCAAAGCCAATTCTCCAACCGGCCATTGAGTAAGTTTTACTTATACTACTAAATTCTATAGCAATATCTTTAGCTCCTTTTACTTGTAAAATTGAAGGAGGAGGGGGGTCGTTAAAATAAATCTCTGCATAAGCTAAATCAGAAATGATATAGATGTTATGATATTTGCAAAATTTTACTAATTCAATATAAAACTCTAAATCTACAACTTGCGCAGTAGGATTACATGGGTAATTCACAATGACAGCTAAAGGTGTTTTTTTACTAGATTCAACATATTTTTTGAAAGCCAGAAAAAATTTTTCTGGAGTTTTGTGTGGTATTTTTTTTACTCTTGCACCTGCTATCGCGAAACCCCAGCTATGAATTGGATAGCTTGGATCTGGAACTACAATTACATCATTAGGTCCAGAAATAGCTAGTGCTAGGCTAGATAAGCCTTCTTTAGAACCTATAGAAACAATTACTTCTGATTCAAAATCTAGATGAACATTAAAACGCTTTTGGTAATATTCAGCTTGTGCTTTACGCAATCCTTTAATTCCTCTTGAGACAGAATAACCATGCACATTGTCTTTTTGAATGCATGTAGAAAGTTTTTTTATTACTTTATTGGGTGGTTTATACATGGGATTACCCATGCCAAAATCAATAATATCATGACCTTTGCTTCGATATAAGTTTTTTAAATTATTTACTTCGGCAAATACATAAGAAGGTAATTTTGAAATGCGATAAAAGTCAGTTTTCATAATATTTTTTTAAAGAACTAATATATTAGTACAATTTATATTTGTGGAATTAAATTATTTCTATTTTTTTGCTTTAGTTGATCTGTGTTAATTTGTTCTTTTAATCTTAAATTATCTTCAAAAAATCTTTGCTCAATATTATTGTTTCTATCAGGATAATCAGCTGGCTTAATAATATTATTATTAGAGTTAGATAGTGAGAAAAAGTTAGAATCTAGCAGATCAAACTTTTTTCTAGTGCTGTTATCTATAACAAGTGAATTAGAAGCTTCAGATTTTTGATAATAGCTTTTATTAGATTTGGTAATTTCTGGAAAGTAATCTTGTTTTTGTAAACCAGTTGTTCTTGGTATAGTTCTATTATTGCGATGAAAATTAGATCTAATTTGTTGATTAGAAGTCATGTTGTTCTGGTTTGGGCGCATAGTATTAAAGTTATTATTACTAGGCTTTGCAAGGTATTGATTATGTGAGTTATAAGTTTGATAATAATTTTGTGTTGGTACATTTTTGTCAATCTGGTTGTTATATTGAGCATTAAAATTTGACTCGCTTGGTATTTTGTAACTATTTGTATTATTTGGTACTAATTGTAAATTACCCTGGCTATTGAAGTTGTATGTAGGATAATTATTATCTGGTATTAAATCTTGCCTAGGTTGCTGGTTAAATTGTCTGTTATTAGGATCTTGGTTTGCTGTTTTATAACTATTTTGTTTATTCTCAGTAAGCTGCTTTGTTCTAGTTTGGATATTATAGTCGGTAGGATAATTTCTATGAGATAGTGTATTTTGTCGCGCTACATTATTATGTTGGCTGTTTAAATTAGCAGGTTGGCCGGGGTAATTAGAAAAATCAGCTATGTTGCTATTATTTGCTCTGTTTGTATTTTGGGGAGCATAATTTTGTTGTTTTACATTTATGGGAAGAACTTTTTTTTGATTATCATATTTAGAATAATCACTAATCTGGGACATTTGGTTTTGATTAGGGTCTATGTTATAGTTAATTAAGTTGCTATATGGATATTGCTCAAAACTATCTGGAAAGCATGAATTAAGCATAATTGCCAAAAATATAATAAAAATTTTTATCATTTTATTTATTGTTAATTATAATTGAGCTACTAAAACCTGCTGTTTTTACCTTACTTAAAATATTATTAGCTTCAGATAAAGAATAATATGGTCCCAGTTTGATTTTAGTTAAAAATAAATTACCTTGCATTTTTTTTTCAGCAAAAACTTTGCTAAAATTTTTGCTAAGAGTTCTTTCAACTTTTTCAGCATTATTACGGTTAGAATATGCTCCAATTTGAATAAAAAACCCTTTTTCTTCCTTTATTGTCTCTACTTCTTTTGTAGTGTTTGGCGCTGTATTTTTTAAGTTATTGTGTTTTTTACTCTGCTGTGTTAAGGATTCTTTCAGCTCTCTAATATTGTTATTTGCTACCTCATCATATAATTTTATGGGAATATTGTTGTTTTGGTTATTTATGAAAGCATTTTGAGGTTTGGTTTTAGGTTTAGAGCTGTCATAGATTAAACTTGGTTTAGATAAGAATATCTTATTATGCTCAGGGATTTTTCTTTTTTCAGTTAGGGCTGGATTTTGTTTACTGCATGCGCTAAACAAAATTAGGTTAAAAAATATAAATAACTTGAATTTTATAGATTTTTTTCTCATATAAATTAAAATTTACTTCATATTATATAACATATTCTCTACTAAATAATAAT
>CAXPEK010000048.1:0-5321 GCA_964216065.1 Candidatus Actinomarina sp. | reverse complement strand
ACTTACTTTTAAAGATAAAAAAAGACCTACAAACAGAATTTGGTTTAGAGGCAGAGCAAATAAAATTAACTGGTATGTTAGTACTTTATAATAATATATTACAAACCTTATATCAAAGTCAGATTTTAACTATAGCAGCAGTTTTCTGTATTATATTTGTAATGTTTCTCATATTATTTAAAAATTTAAAAATTGCTCTTATTGCAATAATTCCTAATATATTAGCTGCTTCATTTATATTAGGAATTATGGGTTTAGTTGGTATTGCCTTAGATATTATGACCATCACTATAGCGGCAATAGTAATCGGAATAGCAGTTGATAAGACTATCCATTATATACACCGCTTTACTGAAGAATATAATCTAGATAATAATTATATTAACTCTATTTATAGATCACATGCTTCTATTGGTAGAGCTATGTATTTCACTACCTTAATAATTACTCTTGGCTTTTCAATTTTATTACTTTCTAATTTTATACCTACTATATATTTTGGTTTTCTTACTAGTATTTCTATGTTAATTGCCTTGCTAATTGATCTAACGATACTACCAATTCTACTAATTAAACTAAAACCACTAAGCAAATAGCAAAATTTATTTTAACTCTAATAAAGAAAACTATATATAAATGCTTATTATTTTGTGTAATATTAAAATGCCCATTCAAAGCAGAATTACCAATAACTTTACAAAAAAGGAATTATAATTACTAAAGATAAAAACTAACCTTGCTAAGATTGAAGCTAATTACATCTTAGGATTATTCTATTATTTTAGATTGGTAAAAATAATTTACTATCTTAGTTAATTAGAAAAAAATTCCTTCTATTACTAATGACAATATGATTAAAGTAACAGGAGCTAAAGCTAAAATAACTGGATCCATAATATTGTTTTTTTGAATGTTATTTAATTTATTTAATTTAATTTAGTTCATTATGCAAGAACCAATATTATAAAAATAAGTAGGCTTTTCAGCCTACTTAAACTTAAAGGGAATATATATGGTATATATCATAGAGAATATTAAATACAACCATTGATAGAATATAAATAAAAAATATTGTTTTTTATATTATCAGCACAATAAAATACTAACTCTACTAGATTAATTACATTTGCTAATATTATGCAGAATAACTTTAACTGACTTTTTATTGATAATAAACTTTGATTAAAAAAGAATTAAGTAGGCTAAGTGCCTACCTAATTCAGAGGAGAGAGATATGATATGTATTTACATTGTAACATTTAAAAATGTATAATGCAACCTTTAGTTGTATTTTTTTTGAAAATTAAAAAAAATACTTATTATGTTACTTAAAACAAGATACCTATTATACATTCTTGGTCTAAATCTACACTATTATATTGATCATCTACTATACATTCCGCACTAAAAGATGTTCCATTAGTATTACTTCCTCCATAACTTCTAACATTTCCGTTTACTGGATTACCATCATCTAATTTTAAATCGATAAATTCTGCATCTTTTGGAAGAAATGTGCTTGCTACACATGGATTATTAGTTACCTGAGTTCCCACTACTATGTTGTTCTGTGTAGTATCTACTGTACTTCCTGTCAAATCATAATTAAAAATATGATTATAACATACCCCAGGAGAATATTGACTTCCTGGAGAATTTTCTCTTGGAGTTGCACCTTCTCCGGAACCAGACATAGCACCTGTATATGCACCATCTATAACTTGTGCACTTGCTAAATGTAGCCAAGAATATGCATTTTCTGCATTATATTCTACAAAGTTATCTCCATTTCCATTAGGCATTTCATCTAAACCCTCAGGTAAGTTATCAAAGAAAGCACTAGCTCTTTTGAAATCACCTGGATATGCATCGAAAGAAGCATAAAAAGTATTTATGCCTGATTTCATTGACTCTACCTCTTGCATTACTTTTCGCAATTTACTATTACCAATTAATTTGGTGCTTGTTGCCACCGCTGCAATGAGTATACCTATTATTATTAATACTACAGATAACTCTACTAAACTAAAACCTTTTTTCATTTTGCCTCTTTTAAAAATTTATAATACTTAGTTATATATATTCCCTCCCATTTTTATAAATTGTTTTGACATATCTTGCAAACCTTTTTTTATTTTACTATTATTTACCTTATTTTGCGCCCTTGCATAATCTCTAACTTCCTCAGAAATTTTCATAGAACAAAATTTAGGACCACACATTGAACAAAAATGAGCTAATTTAGCCCCTTCAGCTGGTAAAGTCTCATCATGATAAGACCTGGCAAGCTCAGGATCCAAAGATAGGTTAAATTGGTCCTCCCAACGAAATTCAAACCTTGCTTTGGATAATTCATCATCTCTTAATTGTGCTGCTGGATGCCCTTTAGCAAGATCAGCTGCATGAGCAGCAATTTTATAAGTTACTACACCAGTTCTTACATCATCTTTATTAGGCAAACCAAGATGCTCTTTTGGTGTCACATAACATAACATTGCTGTGCCATACCACCCTATTTGTGCTGCGCCTATTGCAGATGTAATATGATCATAAGCAGGAGCAATATCTGTAGTCAAAGGTCCTAAAGTATAAAAAGGTGCTTCATTGCAAGCTTCTAATTGCTTTTCCATATTTTCTTTAATTAAATGCATTGGTACATGACCTGGACCCTCAATCATCACCTGACAATCTTGCGCCAATGCTATTTTAGTTAATTCGCCTAAAGTTTCTAACTCTGCAAATTGAGCTGCATCATTAGCATCAGCAATACAGCCAGGTCGCAAGCCATCTCCCAAAGAAAAACTGACATCATAACTTCGCATAATTTCACAAATTTCAGCAAAATTACTATATAGAAAATTTTCCTGATGGTGACTTAAACACCATTTAGCCATTATAGATCCCCCCCTTGACACAATTCCTGTCACTCTTTTTTCTGTAAGTGGTATATATGCTAATTTTACCCCTGCATGAATAGTAAAATAATCCACCCCCTGCTCTGCTTGTTCAATCAAAGTATCACGATAAATTTCCCATGACAAATCCTCAACCACACCATTAACTTTTTCTAAAGCTTGATAGATTGGCACTGTTCCTACTGGTACAGCAGAATTTCTGATAATCCATTCTCTAATCGAATGTATATCTTTACCAGTAGATAAATCCATGATAGTGTCGGCTCCCCATCTAGTAGCCCAAACCATTTTTTCTACCTCTTCTTTAGCAGAAGATAAAACAGCTGAATTACCAATATTTGCATTTATTTTTACTAGAAAATTTTTTCCTATAATCATTGGCTCTGCCTCTGGGTGATTAATATTTGCTGGAATAATAGCTCTACCTGCGGCTATTTCTTTTCTAACAAATTCGCCATCTATAAAATTTGGAATTGTCGCTGAAAAAGACTCACCACCCTTGCTATAAGCTGATTTAGTAGCTTCTGCTCTACCTAAATTTTCTCTTATTGCAACATATTCCATTTCTTTAGTTATAATACCTGCTTTAGCATAGGCTAATTGTGTAACAGCTTGCTGGTCTTTAGCTCGCAAAACTTGAATTTTAGAACGATCAAACCTTTCAATTTTAGATATATGACTAAGAGAAACTCCATCATCTATAGGATTATAGGCTCTACCTGAAATATTTTCTACATCATTTCTTTCTTTAATCCATTTTGTTCTAATTGGTTTAATACCCTCTCTAATATCTATTTTAGCGTCCGTATCTGTGTAAGGGCCAGAAGTATCATATAAATTAAAGTTTCTTGGTGCTTCTTTTTGATCTATTGCAACTTGTCTTATGGCTACTTGCACATCTGGAAAGTTTTTGCTCTCTACATAATGTTTTTTTGAATTAGGAAATTGCTTAGGTGAGATGTTACTTACAGAAAAATTTTGTTTAGACATTTTAGATTTTACCTTATTTTATCAACAAAGATCTTAATACAAATAGTTAAAATTACTAGTACAGATCTTGAGAAAACACTTTAATCATATTTTAAAGCAGATTTCAAACTATTTTTAGCTAAAAAATAGCAAATAGGCAACAAAACAAGATTTAAAAACAACATATATTCAAGATAATTTTGTACCCTAGTAAAATCGTAATTAACATAGTTATTTTCTATGATTAACATAATAAAAATAATTTCTGGAATTAATAATGGCAAAATAATAATATAAATCAGAAAATTTTTTTGCCCTGCGATTTTAAAAGTAAAGATGCTACCTAAAAAACATAGAGCAGTAATTAAAGGCAGCATAGCCGCTATAATTATGACAAATATTTTAATATCACTTATATTCAAGGCAAAACTTACTAAAACTAGAGGAGTAGCTAGAAGAAGTATGTATATAAAAATCAGAAAACTAAAATATTTTGCCAGAATGATTTGCCCAGCTGCACGATTAAAAATATATAATTGTTCTAATATTCCATCACTAAAATCTTCCTTAAGATTTTTTTCCACCACGATTAAAATAGCAAGAAGCAAAATAGTTAGAGTGATTCCTGCAGCATAAATTTTTTGTTGCGCAAAATCATAGTCAACTGCAAACACAAAGATAGTTGTAGTAATTAAAAAGAAAAACAAATTAAATATTAAATCATTTATTTGTTTTATCTGCTTTTTAATCTCAAAGAAAAACATCTGATTATTTATAATTAGCTAATGAAAAATTTAATACATCCATAAAATTAATTTTACTATGTGCAGTAAAAACTACAATACCGCCATCATTTACTTTAGCAGAGATTAAGTGCTGTAATTTATGTTTATTTATTTCATCTAAGTTACTAAAAGGTTCATCTAATAGCCAGATTTTACCAGGATTAACCATTAACTTGGCTATAGCTACTAACTTTTTTTGTCCAGCAGATAATTTGCTGATATTTTTATGCTTAATCTGTTCTAGCGAAAAATAGTTAAGCGCTGGCTCAATCAAGCTGTCATTTTTTGTTAATTTTGCCCAGAAACTAATATTTTCATAAACAGAAAAATATTCTTTAAGTGCATTTTGGTGACCTAAATATCTAATTTCTTTATACGGCTCTTTGACATTATAAATTATTTGACCTTGTTCAAATTCTTTTAAGCCAGCCATTACTTTCAACAAAGTTGTTTTACCTGAGCCATTCACGCCAAAGATATTAACTATAGACCCAGCCAAAAAACTAACCGATAAATTAGCACAAATTGTAATATTATTTTGGGTTACTGCTATATTTTCAAGTGATAACATTTTATGTAATAAAAATCTCTAGTATAATTAATTAGAATGATTATGTTGTATTTAATGGTTATTTTTCAATATTTAGATTAT
>CAXPEK010000047.1:0-11458 GCA_964216065.1 Candidatus Actinomarina sp. | reverse complement strand
TTAGTTAATAAGTTGTTAAAAGAGCAATTATAGTTTAGTGTTGGTACTTCGTTAGTAATTTTGTTACTAATATTTATTTTATTTATAAACTTAATTTTCTGCTGCAATTTTCATTATTTAAAGTTCTAAATTAGAATCTTAGATGAATCATTAGTCCTGTCATTTTAATTTAAAATTTAAATAGTAATACTAATTGTATAAAAACAGCTTTATAGATAAAAGTTGGTATTAGTTATTAATTGGCTTTAAAAATGAGATTTGCTATTTATTGATCTTGACTAAGCTAAGAGCTCGATGAGATGTTTTTTTAATTAGTTTCAAAGTACCATATTTTTCTTTCCTATATTGGCTAAGATTTTATTTTTGATAGGAATAAGAATTTTGCGCGATAGAATTAGTATTATCACTCAAATTTATATGGATGGTTTGATTTTGGGTAGGGGGAATTTCTGATATTTTTGTTTCATTAAATGTAAGTATATTACTGAATTTTCTAAAATTCTTTGTACATAATTTCTAGTTTCGGCAAAAGTAATTTTTTCAATCCAATCAATTATTTGGTAGATATTTTCATCTTTTCTTGGATCGCCATTATCTTTTATCCATCTTTGAGTATTGGTTGGGCCAGCATTATAAGCTGCAATTGCTAAAATATATGAGTCTGAAAATTGCTTTAATAAAGAAGTTAAGTAATATGAACCAAGTTTTATGTTATAGTTAGCATCAGTTTGCAATTTTTTTTGATTAAAAGGGAGTTGCAGTTTTCTGGCACTATATTTAGCAGTTTCGGGCATTAATTGCATAAAGCCCAAGGCTCCTGCCTTACTTACAGCGTTAGTACTAAAGCCGCTTTCTTGTTTGATTATAGACATAATAAGAGCATATTTATTAGGATCATATTCAGTTGGTAAATTTGTTATTAGAGGATAATTTTCTAAGGTAATAATATTATATCTAGTGGCATGGCGAGCAATTTTATTAATAATTTCTTGATTATTGCTGTAGTTTGCTAAAGAAATAATTAATTTTATATCATCGTCGCTATTATTATTCATTATAAGATTTGTGAGATATAACTCTGCCTCTTTAAATTTATTAAGATAAGCAAAATATAAAGAAATTCTTGCTTTTTCTTCGTTGGCAATAAATTCTTTGAGTAATTTTGGCTCGATTAAGCTGAATTTAGGTAAATTAATCATAATTTCTTCTTTTAATTCTAACATAGCCATTTGACCGTAATAGCTGGTGCTATAATTACTTGCTTCTTGGTACCATTTTTGTGCAAGTTCTGGTTGGTTTTTTTGGGCATAAGCTCTGCCTAGCCAATAAGCACCTCTAGATAAGCTTATTGCATATTTAACATTATTATACATATTATGAAAATGCTTAAGAGCAAGTTCTGGATTATCTAAATATCTAAGAGCAATCCAGCCAGAAAACCATTCTAATTCTACATAAGCTAAGTTTGTGTTTTTAATATAATGTTGTGCTACTATTTTATAGGCAGTTTTATAATCACCTTTATTGATTAAATATCTGGCGTTTCTGAGGCGTTTATTAAGCCATTTTTCTGCCTGATTAAGATTAGGTTTTAAATTTAGGATATATGTGCTAATTTTGGCATCAGCATCTTTTCTTTCCAGAAAGCTTACTACATCAAAAGATAAATCACTATTGCTTCTTAGATTTTTAGGTAGTGATTTGACGATTTTTAGTGATTTTCTGTTATTTTCTATAAGTGCTATTCTCGCTTTAAATAATTTTTGCTCATTTATCTTGATATATTTTAGTAATTTTTTTGCTGAATCTATTTCTTTAGCTGTTAATAAATTATTGATTTTTTCAAGGATAGTAGAGTTATTGATTATTTTTGCGCTGATAAATTCATTAAATTTTTCAGCTGGAAAATTCTTAGTAAGAAAATATTCACGATTTAAGTTATTAATAATATCGGTATGATATGTGTGCTTAATATTATTTTTTGTAGCATTTACAAATAAAGTAAAGCCTTCATAATTTTGTGGAAAATAATCACTATAAAAATATAAAATATCTTGGTCAGAAATTTTATCGTTTAAATTTCTCTCCATAATTTTATTTAATTGTTTTTGTGCTGGAAAATCTCTATTTTGATAGATGAATTTAATAGTTGGTTCTGCTTCGACAACATAATTATCATAAAGCGAAAGCCATAAAATCATTTTTTGAATTGCAGGGTCTTGGCAAAAATTACTTACGTTTAAGGCTTCACTAATACGGTAATTTTCTAGTAGCTTAAGAGCGTCTTCAGCACAGTTTAAATTATTGTGCGTAATAAGCTCGTGAATATTTGCTTTAGCATATATATTTATTGGTAATATTAAGAGTATAAGCAGAATTATTTGTTTCATTTAGAATATATCTTGCAGTATTGTTTTATTTAATGATTATATGAACAAATAAATTAATCTAAAGTTTTATAAAAATATTTTACTATGTATATTCATGATTTAGACCCGGTAATTTTTAATATAGGACCATTGGCTCTTAGATGGTATTCTTTAGCTTATATTATTAGTTTTATTTTGGGTTTTTATTATATTTTATTTTTAGTAAAAAAATATTCACTCAAAATCACTGACCATAAAGATCTAGAAGATTTAATTTTTCAAATTATTTGTGGTGTGATTATAGGAGGTAGGGTAGGTTATGTGTTATTTTATAATTTTGGCTATTATTTTAATAATTTGCTGGAAATATTTTATATATGGCAAGGCGGAATGTCTTTTCATGGTGGTATGATTGGTTTTACTTTAGCTGTTTTATTACATGCTAAAAAATTACAAAAGCCATTTTTAGCTTATATGGATATTTTAGCTTTAGCTGTACCAATTGGCTTGTTTTTTGGCAGAATTGCTAATTTTATTAATGGAGAATTATATGGTCGTGTAACTTCGGTCAAATGGGCGGTGATTTTTCCAGAGGCAGGTTTGGTTGCTAGGCATCCAACTCAGCTATATGAAGCATTTTTTGAAGGATTAGTTGCTTTTATTATTTTATATTATTTATATAGTAAGGCTGCTTTTCGGGCTAAATCTGGCAAGATTGCTGGCTCATTTTTAGTGATTTATAGTGCTTCTAGAATTTTTGTTGAGTTTTTTAGAGTTGCAGATAGCCAAATTGGTTATTTTTTCGATATATTTACTATGGGACAAATTTTATCTTTACCGATGTTTTGTTTAGGTATTTATTTGATTTTTTATCATGGCCAATCTTCTCAGCAAAAAAATTAAGCAAAATATTCTAAATTTTGGTCCTATTTCAGTTGCAGAATTTATGCAGCAAAGTTTATTTGATCCTGAGCATGGCTATTATGCTACTAAGGATCCTTTTGGTGCAGAAGGAGATTTTATAACTGCGCCAGAAATTAGCCAGATATTTGGCGAGGTTATTGCAGCTTATATAATATATTATTGGCAAAAAATAGGTAAGCCTAAAAAGTTTCAGATTGTTGAATTAGGTCCAGGTAGAGGAAGTTTAATGACTGATATTTTAAGGGTTAGTAAAACTAATAGTGAGTTTTATGCAGCTTTATCGGTAACATTAATAGAATTAAGTCCTAAATTACGTGCAGTGCAGCGAGCTAATTTAGCAAATTTTGCTGTAGAATTAACTCATTATGATAATTTTACTGAGGTTAAAGAGATGCCAAGTTTTATAGTGGCTAATGAATTTTTTGATGCTTTACCAGTAAGGCAATATCAATATAATCAGGGTAATTGGCATGAGCGTAAAATAGCTTTAGATCAACATAATAAATTTATGTTTAAGCTAGAAAAAAATGAAGATTTAATTAAATTTAAAACTCATAATTTAGCAATAAAAAATGGTGATATTTACGAAATATCTTATCCAGCCTTAACCTTAATGCAAGAGATTGCTGACTTTTTAGTAGCTAATAATTCAGCTAGTTTAATTGTTGATTATGGTTATATGCAACCTAATTTTGGTGATAGTTTACAGGCTATAAAAAAACATAAATTTTGTGATATTTTTACAGATTTAGGTGCAGCAGATTTAACTGCTCATGTAGATTTTGCGGCATTAGCCGAAATAGCTACAGCTAAAGTAAAACTGAAAGTAACTTTAACTACCCAAAGAGAATTTTTTCTTAATTTAGGCTTTAAAGAAAGAAGTAAGTTTTTACAAGATAAATTCACTAATAAGGCAGCAAAACTTAAACAAGCTGAAGCAAGAATCTTGGCTAAAGAGCAAATGGGTGAGTTATTTAAAGTGCTGTTAATTGAACCACTATAAAACTTAGCCTAAAATAATATTAGGGCAGTAATACACAATTAATTAATATACTGGTTTAATATATTTGGGAATTGGTATTACTAAATAGATTAAAGCTTTACTCTAGATTTAACAGCTAGCTTAACAAAGATTGAATTGTTAAGAGATCGGTTATTTTGGCTTGAGTTTGACTTAATGCTATATCATTGCCGTTTTGTAAATAACCATTTAATTTCTCTTCAAGCATATTAATTTGGTTAGTTAAATATTTTTTATTATATTTTTTATTATCTATAATTTCTTCAGCTAAAATAGTAGCTTCATTATTAGCAAAATTTAAAATACCACTATTTATGATAATTTTTTTGTTAATAATATTAGCAGAATAAGCAGCTATTAAACCAGCCTTTAAATTAGCTAAGATAGGTACATGATCTGGTAAAATTGCTAACTCACCCTTTTGAGCTGGTACAGTAACCATCTCAAAATTATCAGTTAAGAATATTTTTTGTGGTGTAACAATTTTTAACTTTATCATTTTAGCTATTATTAACTTAAATTAAGCGGCTTTTTTCGTTAATTTTTCAGCTTTTTCTAGAGCTTCATTAATAGAACCTACCATGTAAAAAGCATTTTCAGGAAGATGGTCATATTTTCCAGCACAAATATCGGCAAAACCAGTGATAGTATCTTCTAATGCTACAAATTTACCTGGCATACCAGTAAATACTTCAGCTACATGAAATGGTTGCGATAGAAATTTTTGAATTTTTCTAGCTCTAGCTACTAGCAATTTATCTTCTTCAGATAATTCATCCATGCCTAAAATTGCTATTATATCTTGCAAAGATTTATATGTTTGCAAGATTTTTTGTACTGACCTAGCTGTATTATAGTGTTTTTCTCCTAAAATTCTGGCATCTAATATTTGAGAAGTTGAATCTAAAGGATCTACAGCTGGGTAAATTCCTAATTCAGCAATTTGTCTCGATAATACAGTAGTAGCATCTAAATGCGCAAAAGAAGTAGCGGGAGCAGGATCAGTTAAATCATCTGCTGGTACATAAATAGCTTGTACAGAAGTAATAGAGCCGTTTTTGGTTGAGGTTATTCTTTCTTGCATTTGTCCCATATCTGTTGCTAATGTAGGCTGATATCCTACAGCAGATGGTATTCTGCCTAACAAAGCAGAAACTTCTGAGCCTGCTTGTGTGAATCTAAAAACATTATCAACAAAAAATAATACATCTTGACCACCTTGATCACGAAATTTTTCAGCTAAAGTTAAACCGGTTAAAGCAACTCTTGCTCTGGCTCCAGGAGGTTCATTCATTTGGCCATATACTAGGGCCGCCTTAGATTTAGTAAGTTCTTTAGTGTTAATTACTCCTGATTCGATCATTTCATGGTACAGATCATTACCTTCTCTAGTTCTTTCACCTACACCAGCAAATACTGAATAACCACCGTGACCCTTAGCAATATTGTTAATTAATTCCATGATTAATACAGTTTTTCCTACACCTGCACCACCAAATAAACCAATTTTTCCACCTTTCGAGTAGGGAGCTAGAAGGTCAACCACTTTAATACCAGTGGTTAAAATTTCAGTGTCAGTAGCCTGCTCCGAAAATTCTGGGGCTTGATTGTGAATAGAAGAAGTTTCTTTTTGGCTTATAGGTCCTAATTCATCAATAGGTTCACCTACAACATTAATAATGCGTCCTAAAGTTGCATCGCCTACCGCTACAGTAATAGGCTTGCCTGTATCTTTAACTTCAGTACCTCTTTGCAAACCTTCAGTAGAATCCATAGCTATAGTTCTAACACTATTTTCACCAATATGCTGAGCTACTTCTAAGATAATTTTTTTGCCATTATTCTCAGTTTCTAGAGCGTTTAAAATATGAGGTAATTTGCCTTCTGAAAATTTTACATCAACTACAGCTGATATAACTTGTGTAATAATTCCTTTATTCATTATTAGTTTAACAATATATTTGATTTGCCTATTTTATACAGATAAGCACATTTAGTTGCAAGTCTATTTTTAACTAATTTTCGTCAGGATTTTTGCTTGCAATTTAGCATGGTGAAAATTATAATCAGGCAAATTTTGAGCATAAAAATGAGTAAAAACAATAATTCAAAAGTGCAAAAATCTCCTGAAGCTGAAAAAATAGATTCAGAGAAAAGAGATTTTATGGTGCTTGCTGCCACTGCAATGGCAGGGGTGGGTGCGGCTGCTACTGCAGTTCCTTTTATTCACTCATTAAATCCAGCTAAAGATGTTAAAGCATTGGCGTCGATAGAAGTGGATATATCTGGTTTAGAACCGGGTGATGAGATGAAAGTTAAATGGCGGGGTAAGCCAGTTTTTATCAAAAGAAGAAGCGAATCAGAATTAGCTGAAGCTAGAGCAGTAGACATAGCAGAGTTAAAAGACCCACAAACTGATGCAGAAAGGGTAATTAAAGGCAAAGAAGAATTTTTAGTAGTATTAGGTGTATGCACACATTTGGGTTGTGTACCACTTGGTAAGGGTTCTGGTGAATTTAACGCATGGTTTTGTCCTTGTCATGGTTCACATTATGATATATCTGGACGTATTAGAAAAGGTCCTGCACCTAAAAATCTAATTGTACCAGAATATAATTTTGTAACTGATAAAGTAATAAAAATTTGATAATTATGGCAAATAAAAATATTAAACCTTTAAAATTAGGTCCTGTTACGGGCTGGATAGATGAAAGATTACCAGTTTTTTCTTACATATATGAGCATTTAGCTCAATATAGAACGCCAAAAAATTTAAGTTATTTTTGGAATTTTGGTTCTTTAGCAGGTATAGCTTTAGTTATTCAGATTATTACAGGTTTGTTTTTATCTATGCATTACACACCTCATGCAGATCATGCTTTTGATTCGGTAGAGCATATTATGCGTGATGTAAATTATGGTTGGTTAATTAGATATATTCATGCGGTTGGTGCTTCTATGTTTTTTGTAGTAGTATATGCGCATATTGCGAGAGGTTTGTTTTTTGGTTCTTACAAAAAGCCTAGAGAGATAATTTGGTTTTTTGGTATATTTATTTTTCTAGCTATGATGGCTACTGCATTTTTAGGTTATGTATTACCATGGGGGCAAATGAGTTTTTGGGGTGCGACGGTAATTACTAATTTATTTTCGGCCATTCCAGTAGTAGGAGATGCAATTGTTACATGGTTGTGGGGTGGCTATTCAGTGGATAATCCTACTTTAAACAGGTTTTTTTCTTTACATTTTTTATTACCTTTTATTATAGTTGGCTTGGTATTTATACATATAATAGCATTACATATTCCTGGTTCTAGTAATCCAACTGGAGTTGAGGTAAAATCTTCTAAAGATACGGTGCCATTTCACCCTTATTATACGGTTAAAGATATGTTTGGTTTAGGGGTATTTTTGCTTATTTTTGCTTATTTTGTTTTTTTCAAGCCTAATGCTTTGGGTCATCCTGATAATTACATACCGGCTAATCCGTTAGTTACACCTGCTCATATTGTACCTGAATGGTATTTTTTACCTTTTTATGCGATTTTGAGGGCTATACCAGATAAATTAGGTGGAGTGATAGCGATGTTTGCTTCAATTTTAATTTTATTTGCTTTGCCATGGTTGGATAAAGCTAAAACTAGAAGTGGTTATTTTAGACCATTATTTAAATGGTTTTACATAATTTTTATTTTAAATTGTATTTTATTAGGTTACTTAGGGGCTCAGCCTGCCGAGGGTCTTTATGTTATAGCATCACGAATTTGCACTATTTATTATTTCTCTTATTTTTTATTTATATTACCGATTTTAAATAAATATGAGCGGCCATTGCCTTTGCCGGCATCGATAGATGAGCATTTTAAATCTAAACATAGTTAATGATAATGAAGAAACTTATATTTTTAATTTTAATTTTGGTTTTTAATAACTCTCTTTATGCAGCTGGTGCTGTGGAAAAACTGATTGAAAGAAATTGGCCATTTGAGGGAAAATTTGGTTCTTTTGATCGTCCTTCGATACAAAGGGGGTTTCAAGTTTATAAGGAGGTTTGTGCGGCATGTCATTCAGTAAAAAGAGTATATTTCAGAAACTTGACAGAAATTGGTTTTACAGAAGCTGAGGTTAAGGCTTTAGCTGCTGAATATCAAATTATTGATGGTCCAGATGAGTCTGGTGATATGTATGAAAGAAAGGCAATTGCGTCAGATAAAATGCCAAAGCCATATGCTAATGAAAATGCAGCTAGGGCAGCAAATGGTGGTGCTTATCCGCCGGATTTATCTTTAATGGTTAAGGCGAGGCCAGATGGTGCAAATTATTTATACTCATTATTAAATGGTTATGAAGAGCCAGAAGCTGGTTTTAAGGTTCCTGCGGGCATGCATTATAATAAATATTTTTCGGGTAAATTAATTGCTATGCCAAAGCCTTTAGCAAATGGTCAGGTTGAATATATTGATGGAACTAATAATTCACTTGAGCAAATGTCGGTAGATCTGGTTAATTTTTTACAATGGACAGCAGAGCCTGAGCTTGAAGCTAGAAATAAAATGGGTATTCGTTCTTTAATATTTTTAGTGATTTTTACAATATTATTTTACATTGCTAAAAAGCGTATTTGGCAAAGCATAAAGTAAATATTTGTATTAGTTACCTAGTTTTTGCTTATTTTGTTAAATTGGTTATTTTTGAATTACACTAAATTTAGGTTATAATATTAATTTTATTTTTACTGGTTTTTTTGGTGATTAAATTGCAAATTAGAGTTTTGAATTAGCTAACTAGTTTTGTTCTTTAATTTAAAATATTAGACTTGGAACTAATTCTATAACATTAGTTTTTTTTATAAGATATGTGATAAATTGCAGAGTATTTTAGTTTTTTATAAATAGGGTTTAGTTTTAGATTAATTATTATTTTCTTTAGTGATTAACTTTATTTTCTGCTGCATTACGGGCTAGATAATCTACTTTTTCATTATATTTATGGCCATTATGAGCTTTAACCCAATGCCAATTTATTTCTTGTTTAAGGGTTAATTTATATAATTTTTGCCATAAATCTTGATTTTTAACTATTTTTTTATTTGCAGATTGCCAATTATTTTTAAGCCAATTATGAATCCATTTAGTAATGCCATTTTTAAGGTAAATAGAGTCAGTATATAGATTAACTATACATTTAGTTTTTAATGCTTCTAGAGCTTTAATTGCGGCTAATAATTCCATTTGATTGTTTGTAGCATTATTTTGATAGCCAAATATTTCTTTATGACTATTTTGATAGATTAGCAGTGCTGCCCAGCCACCTGATCCAGGATTACCTAAAGATGAACCATCTGTATATATAGTTACTTGCTTCATAATTATAATAATATAAACTATCTTTAAAGTTATATTGTTGTAATGAGTAATCGGCAAGCATTTAGTTTAATTGAGTTGGCTATAATATTAACTATTATTGCTATTCTTACGGCTAGCGTAACTTTTGCTCAAAAATTAATAAAAAAAAATCAACTAAATCGTTTAATAGCTGAAGTGAAATTATATCATGCTGATATGCATGTTTTTCGCTTAAAATATAATGCTCATGCTGGCGATTACAGCAAGGCTGGTTTAGTTTGGGGTAATGATTGTAATGGTTTAACTAGCGGCTCTGATTTATGTAGTGGGGATGGTAATGATATTATAGCAGAAGCTGCCACTAACGAAATGGTTAATGCTTGGGCTCATATATATAAGGCACAAATTAATAATAATAATTATCCTTTTAGTTCTACAGTTAATTGGCAAGATAATGTACCTGCCTCAGCTTTAGAAAATGGCAGTTTATATTTATTTTCTAGTGGCCAGAAAGGATTAATATTAGAATTACGTTCTAGAGATGATGAATATGGTGCTATATCGCATTTAGATGCTTATCAAATAGATAATAAGATTGATGATGGTATATTAGCGAAGGGCAATATTTACGGTGCTTGTGGTGCTGGTGTTGTAACTTATGATCTTGATTTTGGTGATTTTTTAGTGTGTGGCTTAAAATTTAAGTAATACCAAATCCCATCTATAAAGCTGTTTTTAGTCAATAATATTAGTTTCATAGATAGGATTTGGTATAATTCAGGCTTACAAATTATCAGATTTTAATTGGTGTTTAATAGTTAAAAATTGCAATTCTAAATTAGGAATTACGGTTAAATATTATTTAATATTTTGTCAAAATCTTTAAAATTTTGCCAAAAATAAATACGTTTTAAAAATTCTTCAGGAATTTTTGCCGTAATATTTGCATCTTTTGGTTGATGAAATTTATCATATAATCTGGTTAAAAAGAATCTTACAGCAGTAAATAAGCAAAAATCTAGGAGATATTTTTTATCGATTAGTTTGAGTTTATTAGTTAGATTATATCCTTGTAGAAAATTTATGAGTAAATCTTGATTAAAGTTAATATTTGGGTCAAAGCACCAGGCATTAATGGTGGTAGCAAGGTCATAATTAAGATAGTCATAGCAGGAAAAATAGAAATCTATTACACCGCAAATTTTGTTATTATTAAGAAACACATTATCGGGAAATAAATCAGCATGAATAATAGTTTGAGAAAGTTTAGAAAAATCTATTGCTGTAAAATTATCAATAATATTGGCAATTAGGGTTATTTCTTGGGTGGATAGGAGTTTTTTTTCTTTGATGATTGTAAATAATTTGCTCACTTTATTTGGTGTAAAGTCACTAGCTCTTTTTTCTGGAAATTTAGTTGTTAAAATATGTAGCTCAGCTAATTTTTGTCCTAAATTAAATAATATTTCCTTATTTAAGGTGATTTTATCAGCTATTTTACCTGGTAAAAAAGTAATAATTATACCATTTTTATGGTTATGGTTAAAAATATAAGAATTATTTTGGGTTAAAATTTGTGGAGCAGGAAAGGAGTTAGTGGCTAAAAAATTCATTAAATTAATAAAAAAAGGTAAATCTTGGCAATTAACTCTTTTTTCAAAAATAGTCAGAACATATTTTGCAGTTTTTGTGGTTAAAAGATAATTAATATTTTCTACACCTGCATTAATTTCACTAGCAGAGATTAATTTAGTTAAGTTATAATTAGCTAAAATAGCATTTAGGTCGTGATTATTTAA
>CAXPEK010000046.1:0-6349 GCA_964216065.1 Candidatus Actinomarina sp. | reverse complement strand
AATAAATGGAGCACAATAAAAGCTCTTCTACTTCTGATTTTCTTCGGAATGTAGTAAGAGCAAGTAAATCTGATCGAATAACTATAGATGAACTAAAAACATCCATGCACGAAAGGGGCTTTGGTATATTGTTGATTGCATTCTCATTGCCTTTAGCAGTACCCTTGCCCTACATACCTGGCGTTACTACAATATTAGCTGTCCCTCTTTTCTTTCTTTCTGGCCAAATGATTCTTGCTTTTGATTCTCCTTGGCTGCCAAAGTGGATAACTAAATTATCCATAAAAAGGAGTACTCTTAGCTTTATAGTAACAAAATCTTCCCCTTCTCTCAAAAGAATCGAGCGTTTTCTAAAGCCTCGTTTACTATTTTTTTCTTCCCATAAAGGAACCAAAATAATTGGTTTTTTTTCCTTAATTTTTACAGTTTCTATTGCCCTACCCTTACCTTTCACTAACTTTGTGCCTGCTATCGCCATTTTAACCTTAGCTTTAGGCATGTTAAGCAGAGATGGTATAACAATTTTAATTGGCATATTAGTTGGACTTGCCGGCATAGCTTTTACTATTGCCGTCATTATTTTAGGAAAAAAAATAGCTATGAGTATTATAAATAGCATAATTCTCATATTTTAATATATGTCCAGAATATTTTCTTTTATAAATTCCGAGACTAATGAAACAGTACGATTAGATAAATTCTTAGCTAATCAATTAAAAGATGATCTTATATCAAGAGAGAAAATAAAAAAAGCTATTTTACAGGGTAATGTAACGGTTAATGGGAAAATTATAACCTCTCCTAATTATACCCTAAGCCAAAATAGCAATATATGCTTCAGTGAAGCAAAAAAAACCGAACTACGATTAAACCCCACTGACATAGAATTAAACATAATTTTTGAAGATGATGATATAATCATCATCAATAAACAGCCTAGTTTAACTGTACATCCTGGTGCTGGAAATCAAAATCACACTTTAGTTAACGCTTTAATCGCTCGTAAAACCAATTTATCAACCCTCTCTGGAATAGATCGGCCAGGCATTGTACATCGGCTAGATAAAAACACTTCTGGCTTAATGATAATAGCAAAAAATGATCAAGCACATTTACATTTAACCAAACAGTTACAAAATAGAAGTTTATCCAGAAAATATTATGCTTTAATCTGGGGAATGTTAAATCCTGAACACGGTGTAATAGAGAATTATCTAGCACGTAGTAGCCGCAATAGAAAATTAATGGAAGTTACACTAAATAAAGGAAAAAAAGCCATAACTTTATACCAAACGAAAAAAATATTTTTTAATGGGGCTATTAGTCTAATAGAGTGCCAACTTAAAACTGGACGAACTCATCAAATAAGAGTGCATATGTCTAATTTAGGACACAATATTGTAGGTGATCCAGAATATGGTAATAACCAGAAAAAACTACTACGTTATTTTAACAACCAAGCAGATGAAGTGCTTTTTAACTTTAAAAGACAAGCTCTACATGCCTTTTATTTAAGCTTTATTCATCCTACTAAGAATATATTATCTGAATTTTCACTAGACCTACCAGAAGATATACTCGCTATAATTAAGCATCTTGAGCAAAAATAATTAAATTAATTCTTGTAACTCTGCTTTTAACTCTTTTAGCTGTTTAATAGTGTCACTTATAATCGTTGAGCTTTCCTTATGATTGGAATTTGCAACTTGTTTAAGGGCAATATCGCCATTTAGAAACTTTTTAGCACCTTCTATTGTAAAACCTTTATTATATAATAGGTCTTTTATTGATTTTATAAGGTCTATGTCCTTATTATTATATAACCGTCTATTTCCCCTACCCTTCGTTGGCTTTATTTGATTAAATTTAGTCTCCCAAAATCTAAGAATATAAGGCTCTATTTCTAATTCTTCTGCTACTTCATTAATTGGCTTTAAAGAGAAATTAGAAAAGTTCTTTGCAAATAAATTTCCCATAATATCTAATTATCATTAACAAAGTCTTTAAAAAAATCTGATGCTTTGAAAGTTATTAATTCTCGTGCTGGTATTTCGTGTTCTTTTTTGGTTTTAGGATTTCTGCCAATTCTTGCTACTTTCTGCTTTTTACTAAAAGTGCCAAAATAAGGTATTCTAACTTTGCCACTATCATAGGTTAATTTGGCCATAATTTCTATAATATCATTAATCATCTCAGCGGACTGAGATTTGGATATTCCAAATTCTTCTGCTATATCTATTGCTATGTTTTCTTTATTTATGGTTTCTGACATTTTTACTAATATTTGATTAACATGGAACCCCATGTAAGCCCGGCTCCCAAAGCTTCAAATATCATATAGTCTCCTCGACTAACCATATTATTACCTAAAGCTTCTTTTAGTGCAAGAGGAATTGATGATGCTGATGTATTTGCATGTATATTAACAGTTGAAACTATCTTATCATTACCTAGGTTAAGCCTTTCTGCAACTGCATCTAAGATTCTCTTATTGGCCTGATGTGGTACTATTAATTTTATATTTTCTAGAGGTATTTGATTTTTTTCTGTAATTTCTTTTACTGTAGCAGACATTTTGCTAACAGCATTTTTAAAAACATCTTTACCTTGCATAGTTATTTTACCCATTCCACCATTTAATGAAGGACCGCCATCAGTATTTAAAATATTATAAAAATCACCATCTGAATGTAACATGCTATCTATAATATCGCTTTCTCCTGTTTGATCCCTACCCAAAATTACAGCTCCTGCCCCATCTCCAAACAATACACAACTATTGCGATCTTGCCAATTTAATATTCGTGATAAAGTTTCTGCACCTATTACTAAAATATTATTTGCACTATTTGACTTAATAAATTTATCAGCAATGGTAAGAGCGTAAACAAAACCCGAACACACAGCTTGCACATCAAAGGCAAAGCCATGCTTCATATTTAATTTTGCCTGTATTTTAGTGGCTGTTGATGGAAAAATATTATCAGGAGTAGTTGTTGCAACAATTATTGCGTCTATTTGTGAAATATTTAACTCAGCATCTATTAAGGCCAATTCTGCTGCCTTAAAACCAAGATCAGAAGTCAACTCTCCTTCTTTTGCTATGTGTCTTTGAGTAATACCGGTTCTAGTTCTAATCCAACTATCGCTAGTATCAACTAGCTCCGCTAAATCTTCATTTGTAAGAATCTTTTCAGGCAAATAACTGCCACAGCCTAAAATTTTAGTAGCACAAGTCATTGGTTTTATTTATTATTTATCAGTTTTAGCTCCTCAATTATCTTCTGATTAATTTTATTTTCAACCAAATTCACTGCCACTTTTAGAGCATTAGAAAAACCAATCTTATCTGCATTACCATGGCTTTTTATAGATATACCATTCAAACCCAAGAACATAGCTCCATTATGGTTACGAGGATCTATTTCTTGAAAAACCTTTTTCAAAGATAATGCAGAAAAAACTAAACCAATTTTAGATAATAGAGAAGACCGAAAAGCTTCTTTAAAAAAACCTTTGAGAATTTTTGCTGTACCTTCTATAGCTTTTAAAGCTACATTTCCAGTAAAACCATCTGTTACTATTATATCAACCACTCCCGTCATTATTTCATCACCCTCTACATAGCCATGATAATTTAAATGTGTATATTCATCTGTTATAATTTGATGGGCTACCCTAACTGTTTCATGGCCTTTTAATTCCTCAGTGCCAATATTTAACAAACCTATAGATGGATATTCTTTATTTAAAGCAGCCTTAGCAAAGGCATCACCCATAACCGCAAATTGTACTAAATTCTCCGCTACACAGGAAGAATTTGCCCCCATATCTAACAATAGCGAGCTACCTATTTTTGTAGGAATGATAGTTCCAATTGCTGGCCTATCTATTCCATCTAGGGTTTTTAAAATTAATTTAGACAGAACCATTAAAGCACCAGTGTTTCCAGCCGATATTATAGCATGGGCTCTACCGTCTTTTACCGACTCAATAGCCAACCTCATACTAGAGTTCTTTCCTTTTCTTAGAGCTACAGATGGCTTCTCTTCTGCCGATATGAATTCTGCTGTATGTTCAACAAACGCCCTTTCTGATAGAATAGGAAACTTAGACAATATTGGCTTTATTTTCTCTTGATCTCCAAATAATAAAAAATTGATATTTAAATTTTTTTTAGCAAATAGTGCGGCACCAGAAATAACCGAGTAAGGAGCGTTATCTCCACCCATAGCATCAAGTGCTAAAATATATTTTTTTGCTTTGAGCACAGTTTTATCTATCGGCATTTGGTAAATTTAGCTTTAAGCTACTTCGCTCGATATTTTTTTCTGCTCTGTATTTTCAACTAAATTTTCCTCTTTACTATTTTCGTCTTTTTTTATCTTATCGGCTATCACTTTCTTACCTTTGTAATAACCATCTACAGAAACTTGATGAGGAAGCTGATACTCACCTGTGGTTTTGTTTATAATAACATTAACTTTAGCAAGAGAGTCATGTGCTCTTCTTTGATTTCTTCTAGATTTAGATACTTTCTTTTTTGGAACAGCCATGTTTAACCTTAAATTATGTTAATTTAAATCTTATTTATTCTTATTGCTTGCATCTTTATTTTAGTTATTTAACCTTGTAAAAGCAAAAGATATAGTCTTATAACAGAAAAATTTTTATAATCCAGTTTTTTTTATGATATTAAAAAAACCTCTAATTATCGCGCTCTTATTTGTTTTTTCTTGTGCTGACAATATTACCAAGCATGGTGTAGAGCTCAAAGAAGAAAATATAAAAAAGCTAACTATTGGCAAATCTAAGCAAATCGTTGTTGAGGGTTTAATTGGCACTCCTACACTTAAAACCACCCGAAATGAACAAGATATTTGGCTGTATTTCGATTATCATAGAAATAAACGGTCTTTGCAGAAAGCTTATTATAGTAAATATTTAGCTTATGAATTAACTTTTCAAGGAGAAAATTTAGTTAACATAGCTAAATATACATTAGAAGATATGAAAGAATTAGAAATCGAGCCACATATCACTAAATCAGTGACTAGAAAAGAAAATATTTTTAAGCAACTCTTAAGAAACATTGGTAGATTTCAAGGTAATAATGATCTATAATTTTTGGCTCATAGGATATGGCAATATGGGAAAACCAATTGCTCAATCACTAAAACAAGAAATGTTAAACCTAAATTTGCATATTATTGATAGCAATATTGATTATGATTTAAAGAACAGAAAATATAATAACATTAAACAGCTAATAGAATTAGCTAAGCCAGATGTAGTTTTATTTGCTCTTAAACCTCAAAAAATTAGAGATGTCATAGCTGAATATCAAGAATTTATAGGCTGTAATACAAAAATTATTTCTATTATGGCCGGAGTAACCATAGATTATTTGCAGAATATCTTCCCTAAGAATCAAGTAATCAGATTGATGCCAAATTTAGGCGCTAAAATACAAAAAAGCGTAAATTTAGCTTATGCTACTTATATAAGTCAACAAGATCAAAAATTTTTCACTAATTTATTTAATAGTTTTGGTACCACTATTTGGCTTGATCACGAAAAAATGTTACATGCGGCTACTGCGGTAGCAGGCAGCGGCCCAGCTTACTATTATTATATTTTGTCTATTTATACCAATTACCTTATTGAGGCTGGCTTTAGTCAAATTGAAGCAAAAAAAATAGCAACATTAACTGCAAAATCTGCTATAGAAACATCTAATAATGATAGTTTTTCTAGCTTAATAGAACAGGTAACAAGCAAAGGAGGCACTACAGAAGCTGCGTTAAATATTTTAAAGAGAAATAACCAATTACAAAAGATTATAACCTCTTCCTTAGATGAAGCGGTAAATAGATCAAAAGAGCTTTCTTCCTAATTTTCTTTTTTTGTTGCTAACATTTAATGTTAACTATCAATAATATTTAGATAAATCTTAATAACTTTTATCTTTTTTTCTATTGGTTGTTTTACTTTTTCTTATCTCGTAATTTAGATAAATCCACTATATTTTTACTTTTATTAATCTTATCCTGTACTGCTTTTTTGTTGGTCTGTACTTTCTTGCTAGTCTCAATTGATGTTGTCTCAATTTCTTGTTCTATTTCTTCCAAAAGAGACTCATCTGCTAATATATTAAACTTTAACCCAAATCTAACACCCGGATCGGCAAAAGAAGTAAGGGCAGCAAATGGAATCACTATTTGCTCTCTTTGATTTTCAAAGCTTAGCACAACCCTAAAAAAATCTTGCTTAACTTCTAAATCTTCATACTGATGTTGCAATACTATGGTCATTTCTTCAGGATATTTCTTTTTTAAGTGTGCAGGAA
>CAXPEK010000045.1:0-3528 GCA_964216065.1 Candidatus Actinomarina sp. | reverse complement strand
TAAGACAAATTCTAGCTTAGGACCATAAAATGCGCCCTCTCCTGGGTTTAAATCATAAGCTATTCCTACTGATTCTATAGCATTTTTCAAGGCTTTCTCTGCCTTATCCCAAATTTCATCTGATCCTGCTCTTTTTTCAGGTCGATCTGAAAATTTAACTTTTACCTTAGTAAAAGAAAATATTTTATAAACTTTAAGTAATAAATTAGAAAATTTTTCTGTTTCACTAGTAATTTGTTCCTCTGTGCAAAAAATATGCGCATCATCTTGTACAAATCCTCTTAATCTCATCAAACCATGCAAGGATCCCGAGGTTTCATTACGGTGGCAACACCCAAATTCGGCCATTCTAACCGGCAGATCCTTATAACTAGTTACTTTTTGATTAAAAATTTGAATATGGGCTGGACAATTCATTGGTTTTAAAGCAAGCTCCCGACCTTCAGATTGAGCAATAAACATATTTTCTTGAAACTTAGACCAATGGCCAGATTTTTCCCATAATAATTTATCAATTAATAATGGTGTTTTTACCTCAAAATAGCCATTTTTACTTTGTAATTTGCGAATAAATTCTTGTACTAGACGATACAAGGTAGCGCCATCTTGGTGCCAAAAAACTGAGCCTGTGGCTTCTTCTTGTATATGAAATAAATCTAGCTCTTTACCTAATTTGCGATGATCTCGTTTTTCTGCTTCAGCTAAACGATGTAAATATGTATCTAACTGATCTTTCTTTGCAAAAGCAGTACCATATATTCTTTGTAACATTTGGTTATTTGCATCTCCGCGCCAGTAAGCACCACTAACTTTAGTTAATTTAAAATGCTTAATAAAAGCAGTTGATCTTGCATGAGGTCCACGACACAAATCTATAAAATTACCTTGCCTATATAAAGTTATCTCTTGCTCTTCTTCTATAGAATCAATAATTTCTGCCTTATATTTTTCCCCTGCGGCAAAGAAAAACTCTTTTGCTTTATCTCGTGGCCATACTTCCCTACTAACTGGGATATTTTGCTCAGACAATTTTTTCATTTTTTTTTCAATCTTGCTTAGATCTTCCATATTAAAAGGAACATCTAGTACAAAATCATAATAAAAACCATTTTCAATGGCGGGGCCAATAGTAACCTGAACTTCTGGATATAATTCTTTAACAGCTTGCGCCATTAAATGAGCACAATCGTGCCTAATAATCTCTTGCACTACAGAATTTTCATCATCTAAAGTAATAAACTTTAATGATCCTGAAAAATTAATAGGTATATATGTATCAATCTGCTTACCATTTAAAGTAGCTGCAATAGTTTTTTTTGCTAGTGATCCACTAATTTTTTGGGCAATTTCTAAAGCTGTTATACCCTGATGATATTTTTGTTGCTTACCATCTGGAAAAGTAATAACAATATTTTCTACTTTATTGGTTTTAGTCATTAGTTATTTTATTATATATATTAATCCTGCCAGTAATAATAACAAATTAATTATCTTTTTAAACAAATCTTCAGGAAGTTTCAAATGAATACGATATCCTAGCAAAACTGCAAGAAAAATCGGAAAAATTAACCACCACATTGCAAAATATTCGCTAATTTCATATTTTTTTAGATAAGTTAACTGCAAAAACCTTATAAAATTAAAAAAAGCAAAATAAACTGCCATTGTAGAACGCAAGCTATTTTTGCTCTTAAATTCATCTTTAACTGCGAGTATAGTAAAAGGGCCACCGATACTAAATAACCCATGTGCGACGCCACCTAAAAATAATAATGGCGTTCTAAATATTTTTATTAACTTTAATTTACTAAATATTAGAGATTTAACCGTCACTATGATCAAGAAAATAGCAAAAACTTTAAGTAAAATAACTTCTGATGCATAATTAAATAACATTACACCTAGAATAGTTCCTGTAAATGAAATAGGAATAATGTTTTTTACAATTAAAGACCAATTTATCGTTTTTCTATCTGTACACAAAACTATTATACTAGCAATAAAACCAACATAAATAATAGTTGGAGTAAGTATCTTTATTTCAACAAAAAAACTTAAAACTGATAATGCTATAAGCAACCCCCCAAAACCAATAACACTCTCACAAAAAAAAGCCACAGACAACACTAATATTATAAGACTTGATAGATACATAAAAATACTATATTTTTTGAGTAACTAAATAAAATAAAATGTATCTCATTGATAGTCACTGTCACCTTAATTTTCCAGAACTTTCTGCTGAATTAGGAAAAAAAATAGAAAATGCCAAACAAGCTGACGTAAAATATATGCAAACAATTTGTACTAAAATTAGTGAGTTTAGTAAAATTGAACAAATAGCAAACAAATATCAAAATATATTCTGTTCGGTTGGAGTACATCCCAATAATGTGCAAGAAGAAGCTAAGTATAAAGCTGTAGATATTATAAATTTAAGCAAAGGAGCAAAAGTAATTGGTATTGGTGAAACTGGGCTTGATTACTATTATGAAAATTCAGCAAGAATAGAGCAAAAAGCAAGCTTCATAGAACATATCAAAGCTGCACAAAATACTCAGCTACCTGTAATTATTCATAGTAGAAATGCCGAAGCTGATACTTTAGCTATTTTAAAAAACACATTAAAAGAAATTTCATATCCAGCACTTATTCACTGTTTTACTGCAAGTGAAAATTTTGCTAAATCTGTCTTGAAGCTTGGCCTATATATTTCTATTTCTGGCATAGTTACTTTTAATAAAGCAGAAGAGCTAAGACAGATAGTAAAAAAAATACCATTAGAGCGTTTACTAATTGAGACAGATTCGCCATATTTAGCTCCGGTTCCTAAAAGAGGTAAAGCAAATGAGCCAGCCTTTATAAAACATATTGCAGAATATATAGCTAAATTACATAATATTAGCTATGAGAAACTAGCAGAAATTACTAGCCAAAATTTCTTCTCTTTATTTAAAAAAGCACATGATTATGTTACATCAACTTAAATTATCACTTTTTAGAACCAAAATCTTACATAAAATTTATAAAATATCTTTATTTATTTTAGCAATTTATATCAGCTTTTTTGTTTTTAGTTTCTTACTTACAATTTTTATCTTGATAGCTAGCTATTTTACTTTAAAAAAAATTTTTCATTTTAAAAAAGAAAATTTTCCATATACAAAAAACAAAGAGGGAATGATAGAAATTAATCCAAAATGATAATCTATATAGTGGCGGGAGTGACGGGACTCGAACCCGCGGCCTCCTGCGTGACAGGCAGGCGCTCTAACCAACTGAGCTACACCCCCATAATGTTTAGTAGCTGGTTGGCGATGAGAGATTCGAACTCCCGACCCCCTCGGTGTAAACGAGATGCTCTAGCCAGCTGAGCTAATCGCCCTAAACATTAGTAGAGAGTTTTTATTATATAATAACCAAAAACTCAAGCAAAAATATTTAACAAATTAAATATTAATCAGAATAAAAAATATCTATATCAAATATGCTTTTTTATTCATATAAAATACATACCACCAATATTTT
>CAXPEK010000044.1:0-7527 GCA_964216065.1 Candidatus Actinomarina sp. | reverse complement strand
GATCCAGCGGAAGATATCATAAAATTATCATATAATGCTTATTTAAATTCTTCTACATATTCTAATTTATATCTTATTTGTTCAATTCTTTTTGTAATATTTATTGCAGCTGGTTATCTATTAGGTTTTTTAAATCTATCAATACATTCTATTATTCAGCTAACAATTCGCTATGCTATTATAGCTGCATTATTGAATCCTAATGGAGGATGGGAGTTTTTTAGCGAATATGTAGTAACTATCTTTAAAGATGGTAGCGTAATATTGGCTAATATGGTGCTAGAAGCTTTTTATACTTCAGTGCCAGATGACAGTTATAGTTTAGTTAGAACATCGGTTATTGATTCATCCATATTAGAATCTGTAGATGATACTATTTTAATGTTTTTTTCTAAATCAATGAACTATAAAATTTGGAGCTTGTTATTTTCTCATAAATTTGGTTGGCTCCTAATTCTCGCATTATATTTTGCTTTTTATGTCTTTATTTTTGCAATGGTAAAATTAACCGTAATATTTATCATAGTAACCTTAATTATGACTATTTTATTATCTATTGCCCCGATTTTCTTTATTTTTGCTTTATTTGATTACACTAGAAAAACATATTTTGAATCTTGGTTAAAAGCATTAGTAGGAACTGCTATTCAGCCTATGATGCTATTTGTTTTTATAGGGATATTTTTAACGGTAATCCAATATTTTATATATGAAATGCTATATTTTGAGGTTTGTTATGATATAGTATTTGATCTGCTTATATTTCCAATTAAATATTTTGTGGTAGGAGATATATACTCCCTTGAAGCCTTAATGAGCGGTAAAACGGGGGACGATGCTATAGTAGATAAATTACAAATAGATTTTACAAAAATATTTTTGCTATTTCTTACGACGATGATCATTAGATATATTTTAGATGAAATACCAAAAGTATCTAGTAAAATTGCAGATGGTATAAACATAGCAGGCATTGCTCAAGTTACTAATACTTTTTTTAAAACAGCAGAATATTTTGGTGAAGAGTTCGCCAGGAATAGATTTAAAGGGCTTTGGAAAGCTACTGGAGGAAGAGCCCTGTCTGGCTTAGCTTCATTTCTTCCAGATAGTATTAGTAATTTTGTTCATAAAATTTCTTTTGGTTTATTTAATAAAACTGATAGTGCAAGATCTGAGGAAGCAGAAAAGAAAGTAATAGCTAATTTAAAAGCTAAAGGACTTAGTGATGAAGAAATAGAGCAAGAATTGAGAGGAGGTGCTTTAAAAGGTGAAATTAAAAGTTCTTTGGCAAAGAAAAAAGCTGAAAATTACAGATATGGTAATAATAGTATTAATCCTTATGATATAATAACTGGTAAGATGGCACAAGCTTATGATGAGCTTTATATTGCATTTGCTAAAGAGCAAAAGAGAGCATCAGGTAGAAGCATGACTAAAAAAGAATTAAGAGCTATTAAAAACAAATTACTTAAAAGAGCAACTGAAAAGGTTAAATCTGGTGAGTCAGGTTCTAAGCTAGATAAAAGAGCAAATGAGTTATTTGATAAAAAATTTACTAATAATGACTTAAGGTCTTCACTAAGAGAGCTAAAGGATAGTGGCAAAACATATGAAAATATATCTGACTTACAGCAAGATTTGTTATCTAAAATGCAAGAAAAAGGTTACACAAAAGCAGATATTAACAGGGCTATTGAAAATGATATGAAATCTTCATTTTCTAGGATTAAGAATGAATTTTCTAACCTTAAAAATGAAAAGTTTGAGGCTGGCAGCTCTGCGCATAAGATTAATGAGCCAGGTTTGGAAAATGACCGTTATAATGATAGAAAAGATGAAGATAAAAAAGAAGATCAAGATCAGGGAGTTTTTGAAGAAGAAGTTGCTGGTGCAGGAAATGATACTGAAAATCTGTATGACGATGACTTTCGGCAAAATTAAAAAACTTATATAGGAATGTTTAGAAATAAATATATTTAGCTTATGATATATCATTTTAAAGCATATGCAAAAATAAATCTCTATTTACATTTACAAGGAAAAACTGATAATTTACATATTATAGATAGCTTATTTGCTTATACTGAATTACATGACTCGATTTCGGTTGAGGTAAAAAAAAATGGAAATCATGCAATAAATGCAAATTACAGCTTAAAATTAAATGATAATTTAATTTATAAGATAATAACAGAATTTTTGGCTTTATACCAAAAAAAAGCAGTTTTGCAGATTAAGCACCAAAAAAACATTCCTATGGCAGCAGGTATGGGTGGCGGATCTGCTAATGCTGCAATAATTTTTAATTTTTTAGAGAGTTATTTTAAGCTAAGGCTTACTTTAGCAGAGAAAATTAATTTTACTAAAAAATATGGGGCCGATATACCGTTTTTTTTAACCAATTATGCAAGATATATTGGTGGTATAGGTGATAAATTAGAAGAAATAGTGCATTTTCCGCAAATACCAATCTTAATTATTAACCCCAAAAGCAAGCTATGTACTAAGGAAGTTTTTTCCGAAGTTAAAGCTAGTAATATTAGGGCTAAAATTATTACTAAACCTACAAAATTTAGTAATAAGGAAGAATTAATAGAGTTTTTAGAAAATACTAACAATGATTTAGCTAATATTGCCTTAAATAAAGCCAAAAATTTAGCTAAAATATATAATTATATTGATAGTAGTAAATATTTTGTTCGCGTAACTGGCACTGGCCCAACTTGTTTTGTAATAGCCAGAAATAATTCTAACTTAGATGAATTATTGCTTGATTTACAAGAGAATTTTAAAAATTATTTGATTTTAAAGTCTAATATTTTGAGTAATACCAAATCCCATCTATAAACCTACTTTTATTCTACAATTTTAACTCCATAAATTTCAAGCTAAAATTTCTGAAGCTAATATTAGTGACTAAAAACAGTTTATAGATGGGATTTGGTATAATTCGCGATTTTAATTTAAAATTTCTATATTGAGACTAATTCTATTAAATTAGTTTTAGCGATTTTAATTTTCAAGATAGATTTTTTTAAATCTGCCGCTAAAAGAGGTCAAAATTTCATAAGAGATAGTACCTGCTTGAGCTGCTAGCTCTGCTAAATCTATGTTTTTTCCTATAATTTCTACTTCATCACCTATATTAACTTCATTTTTTTTAAAATTACTAATGTCAATTACGGTCATATCCATTGAGATCTTACCCAGCGTTGGAATTATTTTACCCTTGAGATAACAATAGCCTCGATTAGTTAAAGAGCGTAAATAACCATCAGCATAGCCAATTGGCAAAGTAGCTAAACGCATACCTTTTTTAATAGGGCAAATATTACCATAACCAACCATACCATTTTCTTTAACTTCTCTAATATGAATAATTTTAGTAGTTAAAGTAACCACCTGTTCCATCGGATTGGTTTTTAAATAAGGTGTAGGATTTATACCAAATAATGCAGCTCCAGGTCTTACCAGGTCAAAATGATATTTTTTATCTAAAAATATTGCAGAAGAATTGGCTATATTAAATTTATGCTGGGGAAAAGCATTTTTTAAAATTATTATTTGCTCTAACTGCTTTTCATTTCTGATATTATCATGCTCATTAGAGCAGGCTAGATGACTCATAATATATTTTATGTCTAAATTATCATATTTAATTTTATTTTGTTTAAATAATTCAAGATCTTCCATATTTAAACCTAGCCTATTAATTCCAGTATCAAAATGAATATTGGCCGGTAATTTTAGTTTTTTCTTTTTTCCGTAACTATTCCATATTTTTATTTCGGCTACAGAATTTAAAACTGGTATTAAATTATGCCCTAAATAAGCATCACACTCATTTTCTTTAATGCCATGAAAAATATATATATTAATATCTTTTTTTATTTTTCGTAAAAATATAGCTTCTCCTAATGTAGCAGTAAAATAATCTCGGCAGCCAATTTCATAAAGACTATTTAATATGTTATTTACGCCTAAACCATAGGCATTGGCTTTAATAGTTGCAGCACATTTAGCAGGAAAAGCTTTTTCTTGTAAAATTAAATAATTTTTTTGCAATGCCTTTAAGTCTACATACAAAGTGGCATCAAAAAATGAGTTTGAATACATTAAATTGCCTCATTAGCTAGATTGTCAAATTTCGTAGTAGTTGGATCAAAATGAATAGCTATATTACCGATAGGACCATGTCTTTGCTTAGCAATCATAACTTCAGCTTTGTTAATTACTTTACTCATTCTTTGCTGCCATTCACTAAATTTTGCTGTATTATCTTCACTTGGTTTTAATCTTTCAATGTAATATTGTTCACGAAAAATAAACATAACTACATCTGAATCTTGCTCTATACTTCCTGATTCTCGCAAATCTGCTAATTGAGGTCGCTTATCTTCTCTTTGTTCTACTGCTCTTGATAATTGTGATAAGGCAATTACTGGAATATTTAACTCTTTCGCTATTGCCTTCATACCTTGGGTAATTTCAGAAATTTCTTGTACTCTATTATCAGTATTTGTACCTCTAACTAATTGTAAATAATCAATTACTAAAAGTGCTAAGTTATTTTGCCTTTTTAACCTTCTAGCTCTAGTTCTAATAGCAGAGATAGTAAGAGCAGGAGTATCATCAATAAAAAAATTTAAATTATGTAAGGCTTTATTTGCTTTAATTACAAGTTCAAAATCTTCCTTAGTAAAATTACCACTACGAAATTTTTTCGCATTTATACCTGATTTCATTGCTATCATTCTGCTGGCAAGTTGCTCGGAGGACATTTCTAAAGAGAAAAAGCCAACTGATTTTTTTTCTTCCTGCGTACTAAAATGCTCACAAGCATTTAAAGCTATATTAATTGCTAAAGCTGTTTTACCCATAGAAGGTCTACCTGCTAATATTAATAAGTCAGAATCTTGAATTCCTCCTAATAATTTATCTAAATCAATTAAGTTAGTTGGAATACCACAAAAACCATTAGAATCTATAGAATTTTGTACAGTCTCAAGCGCGCCGCTTAGTGAGATATTTAATCTTCTGAAGTCACCTTCTAAATTTCCTTCTGATGCTAAAGTAAATAATTTTTGCTCAGTTTTTTCAATAATATTAGTAGAAGGGTTTAATTTAGTTTGATCGGTAATTTCGGTAATTACATCATTACCGATAGCTTTTAATTTTCTTTTTAAATATAAATCAAAAATTAATTTAGCATATTCCTTAATATTTAAAGGGCTTGCAGATAAGGCGGCTAAATCATTTAAATATTTATTACCTCCAAATTCTTGCAGCTGTTCTTCATTTTCAAAGTAACCTTTTAAGGTTATTGGCGTTGCTATTAGGCCTTTATTATAAAAATTTGTGACAGTATTATATATTTTTTGGTGTACTGGCTCGAAAAAATGTTCAGCTTTTAAAAAATCGCCAATTTTACTAAATGCTTCATTATTAGATAACAAATAACCTAATATTAATTGTTCAGCATCAGTATTGTGAGGTTCTATATGTTTTTGTTCCTGCCCACTCACTTCATTATTTTTAAATAAAATATCGGGTTTAATTTCTTTCATTATAAATTAATAACTTTAAGAGCTGTAATTATTATCGCTATTTATCCTACACTTGTTCATCATATAAATACAGAGATTTTTTTATGCTACTGTTAAACAGATCTTGATATTATTAAATTCTCATGATTTAATATTCAGCTATTAACATTTAATATAAAAATAAATGAATAAAAAAGCAGCTCACAAAGCTGAATTAAATAAAGAGCAATATTTAGCTTATTACTATGATATGGCGCTAATTAGGAGGTTTGAAGAAAAGGCAGGTCAGGCTTATGGCATGGGTTTAATCGGAGGTTTTTGCCATTTATATATTGGGCAAGAAGCAGTTGTGGTAGGTACTAAGGCAGCTTTAAATAATGATGATGCTATGGTTACTAGTTACAGAGATCATGGTCATATTTTAGCATGTGGTACTGAACCTAAATATGTCATGGCTGAATTATTTGGCAAAGAAACAGGTGTTTCAAGAGGTAAAGGAGGTTCTATGCATCTTTTTGATATTCCGAAAAATTTTTATGGTGGTCATGGTATTGTGGGCGCACAAGTTCCAATAGGTGCAGGCGTAGCTTTTGCTTTTAAATACAGAAAAGAAGATAGAGTGGCGGTAACATTTTTTGGCGATGGAGCGGCTAATCAAGGACAAGTATATGAATCTTTTAATATGGCTAAATTATGGGAATTGCCAGTTATATTTGTTATAGAAAATAACAAATATGGCATGGGTACCAGTGTAGAGAGATCTACGGCAACTGGCTTATTTGAGCATAAAGCTATTGCTTTTGGCATCGAAGGTAAAAAAGTTGACGGTCAAGATTTTTTCGCAGTTAAAGATGCAATGGATAATGCCGTCTCTTTAGTTAGGTCAGGACAAGGTCCACAGCTATTAGTAATGGAGACTTATCGTTACCGTGGTCATTCTATGTCAGATCCAGCTAAATACAGAAAGAAGGAAGAGGTTGATGATTACAAGATCAATTATGACCCTATTGCTAATTATAAAAATTGGGGCATAAAAAACAAATTAATAGAAGAGTCAGATTTTAAAGAAATAGATAAAAAAGTTAAATTGATAATAGATGATTCTATTGAATTTGCTAAAAATAGCAAAGATCCTTTGGCAGCAGAATTATGGACTGACATATATAATAATAAGCAATTATGACTAAAATTACGGTAAGGGAAGCCTTGCGCGATGCAATGGCAGAAGAAATGAGAGCTAATCCAGATGTTTATCTTATGGGAGAAGAGGTGGCAGAATATCAAGGTGCCTATAAGGTAAGTCAAGGATTATTGGAAGAGTTTGGTTCAGCTAGAGTAATTGATACGCCAATTACTGAGCATGGCTTTACAGGTATTGCAATTGGAAGTGCAATGGCAGGATTAAAGCCTATTGTAGAATTTATGACTTTTAATTTTGCTATGCAGGCTATTGATCAAATTATTAACTCTGCTGCAAAAACACACTATATGTCAGGTGGGCAAGTGACTTGTCCTATAGTTTTTCGAGGTCCTAACGGGGCGGCAGCAAGGGTAGGAGCCCAGCATTCACAATGCTATGCTGCTTGGTATAGTCATATACCTGGTTTGGAAGTTATAGCACCATATAGTGCAACTGATAGTAAGGCTTTATTAAAAAAAGCCATTAAATCTCCTAATCCAGTGATATTTTTAGAAAATGAAATTACCTATGGTTATGAATTTGAGCTAGATGAAGAGGAGCTGGATAATATCGAAATAGGCAAAGCTAGAATAATCAGAACAGGAACAGATGTAACAATTACAGCTTTTTCAATATCTGTTGCAAGAGCAATTGAAGCTGCAGATAAACTTGCTCAACAAGGCATTAGTGCAGAAGTTATAGATTTAAGAACTATAAGACCTCTAGATAAAGATACTATATTAAATTCAGTAAGAAAAACTAACAGAATCATTACAGTAGAAGAAGGTTGGGGTGTTAGTG
>CAXPEK010000043.1:0-4650 GCA_964216065.1 Candidatus Actinomarina sp. | reverse complement strand
CTTTGAATTGCAAATATTCATCACGACATCTTTTGTAAAATTGTTTTGAATAAATTTACATATTTCATCTTCTAAACTATCCAATGTTTCATAAACTTTATTTTTTATTGTATGATTTTTAATATATTGCCATAATTTTTCTACTGGGTTTAGCTCTGGTGAGTATGGAGGTTGTAAAATAATTTCTATATTTTCAATGTTATACCAATTATCAAATATAACTAAACATATTTATTTTATATTTTTATTTAATTTAACTAAAAATATCTATGGCTAGAAAAAGTTCTATTATCAATGATGACTTAATTAAGAAATGTAGTATAGCCCTTAAAAATCAGGGTAAGTCAGGAATGTTGTCACAAAGATTACAGGCCATAATATCTGTAAAGGATCACAATATATCCTTAGTTTCATCAGTTTTTGGTGTCACTAGAGCAACTTTGACAAAATGGATAAAAGATTTTGATCATCAGTCAATTGGTGGATTATTAATTAAAAAAGGCAGAGGCAGAAAGAAGCTATTCAATGACGAAGAAAGAAAGGTGATTAAAAAAATAATAGAAAAGAATCCAAATATAACTGGGAAATCACTGCAAGCAATTATTGAAGATAAAATGGATATCACTGTTGGTATAGCAACGATTTATAGAGTTATGAAATCACTAGGATATTCTTATATTACCCCAAGGAAGAACCATAACAAACAAGATAAGAATAAATCTGTTAAATTTAAAAAAACTAAAATTAGAGATAAGGAGACAAAAAATAAAAAGAATGTAAAATATTACTTTGCTACAGCTAAAATAATTGATGGTGTCATTGCTTGAATAATAATTTAATTTGAGATCTTATGTTTCCCATGAAGTAATAAATTCAAAAATTATTCCAAATAAAGTACAGAATGTTTATTCATTAGCTATAAAGCTAAGCCAAATAACTGCTATTCTAATTTAAATTTTCTGTCTTAAAACCACCTAAATAGAATCACCTTTATAAAAAAACTTGGCATAGTTAATTGAATTGATGACCTAAAAATCAGGTGAGTAGCTAGATACACAATTCTAAAATACTTTTAACAACTTATTCTAACTTAAAAAGCCATAAAATATTATATAGCTAGAAAACTAAATATAATAACTATATTTACAATACTAACTATCGCAATTAGTCCTTGAATTAAAATGCTATAAATTAACAAAAGACAGTAGGTTTTAGCTATTAACTTCTACCACTTGATCTTGATTAGTTTGATCTGGTGCTGATTCTTTTGGTTCTATGTCAGCTACATCATTTTGCTTAGCTTCAGCCTCTAAATTGGCTTTAGCTTCATTTTCACTTCTAGCTATATTTACTTTAACTAAAGCTATATAGTCAGCGTGAATCCTCACTTTAGCCTCATATATTCCAACTTCTCTGATAGCATCTGACAGTATAATTTGACTCTTTTTGATTTGAAGCTTGTAATCTTCTGATAATTTATCAGCAACATCTCTAGGCATAACCGAACCAAATAACCTACCTTCATCACTAGCGTGAGTTAGAATTATTACTTGCTTATTATTTAATTTGTTAAAAAACTGCTTAGCTTCAGCTTTAATATGTTCATTTTTAGCTAAAATTTCTTGTTTTTGCTCTTCAAAAAATTTTTTATTCTCTGCTGTTGCTCTTAAAGCTTTATTTTGCCTTAATAAAAAATTTCTACCAAAACCATTTCTAACTTTAACTAGATCTCCAACATCGCCCAGTTTTTCTACTTTCTCAACTAAAATCACTTCCATTAGATCCTCTTTTTATACATACTCAAATGGTAACAAAGCTAAAGTCCTTGCTTTTTTTATTTCTCTTTTTAGAGATCTTTGCTTTTTTGCTTGCACACCCGTAATTCTGCTAGGCAATATTTTACCTCTTTCAGACACAAACTGCTCAAGTAGCTTTATATTTTTATAATTAATTACATCTTCGCTCACACCATCTAAAGGGCATGATACAGACTTAGAATTAAGGTTGTTTTTACGCATATAAAGAATAGTCGCTGCATTGTTTATGAGCTGCAAACCATCTTCTTTAAATTCGTTATCTTGAGTATTTTTTCTATATGTAACCATTTTTACCTTGATTAATCTTCATCTATTTTAGCGAGGCTAGAATTATTCTCAGAGAAAGACTCCACTTTAAAGCTAACTAATTTTAAAACCTCCTCTCTAGCCATAACTTTTTTACTATATAACTCTAAAGCTTCTGCAGATGCCTCTATACACAACATGATATAGTGACCCTTCTTCTGCTTTTTAATTGTATATGCAAAGTTACGAACACCCCAATATTCTTGCTTGATTAGCTTACCACCAGCATGCTTTAAAAAATCAGCAAAGCCATGGGCCAGATCTTCAACTTGCTTAGTTGTTAACTCTTGATTCGCTATAAATGTGGACTCGTATAAAGCCATAACTTTACTATCTAATAATTAAAAGAAGGTTGATAATACACTTGCACATCTAAGAATCAAGAGATTTTATTAAAATAATTCAAAGGTGAGCTAAACTATATAGCTTTGGTAACTATATGCAATTATTCATGTTATTTACTATTGCTAATAATACCATAGTTTTTTAGCTCAAATCAATTAAATGCTAACTAAGTTAGCACTCTTAAATATCTGGTAAAGACCTACTTTTTAACATTATCCGTACAAGCAAATATTTTAGCTTTATTAAGCCTGTTCTCTGCCTTAAGAACTATTTATTAAAACTCATCTCAAATTAGTAGCATCTAATCTAGCCATTTTTTTATTAAGTGTTCTTGATATTGTTGTGCTTTTTCCTGCCACTTTTTAGCCCTCTTTATTTCTTGCTGATATTCATAATATTTGCTATTATTATGCTGCAATTTATCTATTTTTTTTCTAGCATCAGCTTCATTTAACATAATAATAAAAGCATATTTTCGCTCTATGTCATATAAATAACCAGCCACTGCTGATATATAATACATAGTACCAGTTTTACCCCAAATATTTAAGGGATACTCCCGAAATTTTGTTAATAAAGTACCCTCAGCACCAGATACAGCCAATAAGCTAATACCAAAATCATTCTTATATTTCTTTTCACTAAGTGCTTTTAGTATCTCTAATAAATGAGCTGCTGAAATATTAGTAGAACTTGATAGACCAGAACCATTATGCCAACTTAAATCTTGCCAAGATAATTGAGGAAATTTAGCCTGATACCACTGCTTCAAACAATTAGTCGCATCACTTAAATCAGCTACTTGGCATTCTAATTTTTTAGCAATATGTAATAGTAAAATTTCACTGACTATATTTTCACTATATTGCAAATTATCTCTGATTATCTCTAAAAAACTACTCCCTTCATAACTAAATAAATGATTAATATTTGCTAAATTTTCTACTGCAGCTATCTTATTTACTGAAATTTGCTGATTTCTTAAATTTTGCGCTAATATCTCAGCAAAAAATCTTGAAGTATCTCTAATTGGCAAAAAATGTCTCCGCCTATTTAATTGCCACTTACCACTATTAGAATAAGTTGCTAGCTTATATTTATTACTAATTTTAAAATTTAAATAATCAATTTTTGGTACAGTAAATAACTCTTTGCTCTCATTAAATTCTACTGCAAAATTACCCTTTTTAAGTAATAAAGCAGACAAACCAGGATTATATATTGAAGCAGGCTGGTCACTGCTAATCTGCGTTGTTCTAATAAAATAACTATCATCATATAACAAACTACCTTTTAGCTCTTTTATACCATTTAATTTTATTAATTGTGCTATATTAAATAAATCTTGATAACTTAAAGAAGGATCTCCTAAACCTTGTATAATTATATCACCATCTAAAATTCCTTCCTTAAGCTCTCCTTGATATAAAATATTAGTTTTAAATTGATGTTCAGCACCCAAAATTTCTAGAGCAGCATAGGCTGTAACCAACTTAAACAAAGAAGCTGGTATTAAGTTACTTGCGATGTTATAACTATCTATCAGCTTATTTTCTGTTAAATCATATAATATATATGATTTAGTAAAATCAGAAAAATAAATATTATCTGGCTGCTCTGTTTTTTTCTGTTGTGCTACACATGAGTTTAACCAAATAAATAGAATTATACCCAAATATTTCATAAAATAATTCACCTATAATTATTAATTATGCGGTAAAAATTATTAAAAACTAGAAACAAATACTTCAATATGTGGGTTTTTATTAATACTTTGACTTAACAGCATTTTTAAGTCAGCTATTACATCTGCAATAACAGCCTGCTCTTTAAGAATAATTTTTTTACTTTTTGCTTCTTTTTTAACATAAGCTGGTAAATTTTTCTTTAAATTTGTAGCCAATCTTTCAGTTAAATAGTAAATAATATCTTGATCTAATTCAGAATCAAATAAACCTGGACCCTTTATAACCGGATCAATAGATAATTTACCTAGAGCTGAAATCTGCACATAAACAATTACTATACCGTTACTTGCTATATTACTTCTTTGTTTAAAAACTCTACTTTTAATATCTAACAAACTATTACCATCTACACCTATGTAACCAGTTTTAACCTCACCAATTATTTGTGGTAATTTTTTATCTAATATTACAACAGAGCCATTTGTTACTCGCAA
>CAXPEK010000042.1:0-11335 GCA_964216065.1 Candidatus Actinomarina sp. | reverse complement strand
AATCGTAATTTTAGTAGTGGTAAAACCATTTTAAAAATTAAGTTGACTAACCATTAAATATCGCATAAGATCAATAAAGAGAACAACTTCTATTTATTTTCCAAAAATATTATGAAAAAAGAACCAGAGCAAAGGCGTCGTCGCTTTTTAAGTCGCAAAAAAGACGAATCAGCATTTTCTAACAATCAAGCTGAGCAAAATAATGAGGCAGATACTCCTACCGAAAACTCAGAGAAAACAACAGCTACTGAAACTAATAGTAACAATGAACCTCAGCGCAAGCACCATGAAATAGAGCCAAGTGGAAAAACTTTAGATTTAACTCAATTAAAGCTCTTACCAACTAATGATTTAGTTAATATGGGGCAAGAATTAGAGATTGAAAATGCTGATACCATGGTTAAGCAAAATCTATTATTCCAAATTTTAAAGCATGCTGCCTATAATGGTGATAAAATCATAGGGGCAGGAGTTTTAGATGTATTAAATGATGGATTTGGTTTTCTAAGAGCACCAGAAACTAATTATTTATCTGGGCCTGACGATATTTATGTTTCTCCATCTCATATTAGAAAATTAGGTTTAAGAACAGGAGATGTTATTGAGGGAGAAATTCGTTCACCTAAGAAGGGCGAAAGATATTTTGCCTTACAGAAAGTTACTAAGCTAAATAAAGAAGCATTAAGCAACTCAAGACATAGAAGAACTAACTTTGATAATTTAACTCCTTTATATCCGCAAGAAAAAATCAACTTAGAATTTCAAAATCCTACGGTTAAAGATATTTCGAATCGCGTTATTGAATTAGTAGCACCAATTGGTAAGGGGCAAAGAGCTTTAATAGTTGCACCTCCTCGTACGGGTAAAACAGTATTAATGCAAAATATTGCTCATGCCATTAATGAAAATCACCCTGACATTTCTTTATTAGTATTATTCATTGATGACAGGCCTGAAGAAGTAACTGATATGTCTAGATCTGTAAAAGGTGAGGTTGTTAGTTCTACTTTTGACGAACCAGCTTCACGTCATGTACAATCAGCTGATTTAATTAGTGAAAAAGCCAAAAGACTAGTAGAGCAAGGTAAAGATGTTGTAATTTTACTTGATTCTATTACTAGACTTGCCAGAGCCTATAATACGGTGGTACCTTCTTCGGGGAAAGTATTAACAGGTGGAGTTGATTCAAATGCTTTGCAACGACCTAAAAGATTTTTTGGTGCAGCCAGAAATATCGAAAATGGTGGCTCACTGACTATTATTGCAACAGCCTTAATAGAAACTGGCTCGCGTATGGATGAGGTGATTTTTGAAGAATTTAAGGGTACTGGTAATTCAGAAATAGTTTTAGACCGCAAATTATCAGATAAAAGAATCTATCCTGCTATTGACATAAACAAATCTGGCACCAGAAAAGATGATATGTTAGTTGAACCTAAGGATTTGAGTAAAATGTGGGTATTAAGAAAAATCATTAGCTCAATGAACACTCTTGAATCTATGGAATTTTTAGCTGATAAAATTAAAAACACTAAAAGTAATAGTGAGTTCTTTGCCTCTATGAATCAATAAGTTCTGTAATTTTAGTAATTAAATTTATTATTTATTTAATAATTTTCAATTAACTAGTTTCTAATAAAAGTTAAATTTAACTTATGCCACGAATTATCTTCCTCAAGATAAAATTAAGTATTTGGGCAAAATGCTTAATTGACTATTTAGATGGTTATTGCTAAAAGAGTAGTAATTTTTATGTTAATTTATGCCCAAAAAAAATAAAATATCTTTAATAGGAGCCGGAAATATTGGCGGCACTTTAGCACATTTAATTGCTCTAAAAGAATTAGGTGATTTTGTATTATTAGATTTATCAGCAACTAGATCACTTGGTAAAGCTCTTGATATAGTACAAAGCGGTAGTATAGAAAATTTTAATCTTAATTTTAAAGGAACTAATGATTATGCCGATATTGCTGATTCTGATGTTATTATTGTAACGGCAGGCAGTCCAAGAAAGCCAGGTATGAGCCGCGATGACTTAATTGATATTAACACAAAAGTAATTAAACAAGTAGGCTTAGGAATAAAAGAACATGCCCCTAACGCTTTTGTGATCGTAATTACTAATCCATTAGATGTTATGGTTTGGGTAATGCGTGAAGTTACTGGTTTTGCCCACAATAAGGTTATTGGAATGGCTGGCATTCTAGATACAGCTAGGCTAAAATCTTTTCTGGCCGAAGCTTTAAATATATCTGTAGAAGATATTAATGGTTTTGTACTAGGTGGACATGGTGATTCTATGGTTCCGTTAATGAGATTTACTACAGTTAATGGTATATCAGTGCCAGAATTAATTAAAATGGGCTGGATTAGCGCTGCTAAAGTAAAGGAAATAGAAGAACGCACAAAAAATGGCGGCGCTGAAATTGTAAAATTATTAGAAACTGGTTCAGCTTTTTATTCGCCCGCTTCAAGTGCAATTTTAATGGCAGAATCCTACCTTAAAGATCAAAAAAGAATTTTACCATGCGCAGCATATCTAAATGGAGAATATGGGGTAAAAGACACTTATGTCGGAGTTCCTGTAGTTATTGGTGCTAATGGTGTTGAAAAAATTGTTGAATTACATTTAACTGAAGAAGAGAAAAAGCAATTTACCTTATCAGTAGAAGGCGTACAAAATTTAATGAAATTAGTAAAAATTTAAAATAAAAATGAAAAAAATTATTGTTACTTTATTGGTGTTCTTGTTTTTTAAGCAAGCTTTTGCCTTTAACCTAGATGATGCTCTTGAAAAATTAGAAGATAATACCAAGGTAAAAATCCAAGATTCTCTTCAGGATCATAATGGCAAAGAATTTTCTTTAGACTCATTAGAAGATGATTTGAAAGATAAAGCTAGTTCAGAATTAGCAGAGCTAGAAAATAAAATTAGTAAAAAAATTGAAAAATATTATCAAGAAATAAAACAAAAATTTAACAATATTGTCACTAATATAGAGCATAAAATTAAAGATATAGAAGATTTTAAAGCTAAAATAGAGCGCATTATAACTTTGGTACAAATATTATTATCTACTCTAATTTTAACTCTGGTAGGATTAATTTATTTTCTCTGGCGGGCTTATCGTAAAATAAATAAATTATATAATTTGCTTGATAATATTTATTCTTACAAAGATCTAAATAGCAGATTAACAAAACTAGAAGAAAAAATTAATCCCTAAGTTTTGTTAGGGTTAATTTTTGATCTTTAATCAATAAAGCAATATTACCAGCTAGAATCTCACTTGCCATCTTACCGAATAAATCATAACGCCATCCTGATGAGAATATCACCTTAAAGCCTTTGATAAATCTTTCAATATCTCTAGTAGTTGCAATATTTTTAACTGATAATTTATTTTCTTTAGCTATATATTTTAGGTATATTTTAAGATAATCTGCAATTAAAATTTGCGAATCACTTAATTTATATTTGGTTTCTGCTACTAATTCTGTTTTTTCTAACTTAGTTTTGTTACTAATTTCTATTAAATCTGCTAGTAAATTTTTACTAATCATTTTGCTCAAAATTCTATCTTTAACAAAATCTTCCATTTTATGTGGCTGCAATTTAGCTAATCTTACTAGAAACTCATCTCGAATAATAAATCTACGTGGTTTATTTAGTTTTACAGCTAAATGCTCTCTATATTTAGCAAAAGCTCTTAAATAATTAAGTGAAAATTCTACCTCACTATTTTGCGTAATTTTTTGCCAGGCAAGGTCAGGATCGAGATAATAATTTTCTAGAATATATAATTTTTCTATTTCTTCACTATACCAACTAAGGCGTTTTAATTTGATTAGTTTTGTGACTAATTTGTCTTGTATCGGAAAAAGATGTTTAACATCATTAGCTGCATAATTTAGAGCAGAATTACTTATAGGTCTATTTTGCCAATTAGTTAGCTTATCTTGTTTACATAATGAGATTTTAGCTATTTTTTTTACTAATTTGGCATAAGAAACACTATCACCATAACCCAAAAAACTAGCAGCTATTTGGGTATCGAAAATATTATTGGGTATTACCTCAAAATTTTTATAAAATACATCAATATCTTGCATACTACTATGCATGATTTTCATAATATTTTCATTTAATAATAATTCTAAAAAAAATTTTAAATTAAGTTTAATAGGATCAATGATATAAATATGCTTACTAGTAGCAATTTGTATTAAACATAATTTGGGTACAAATCTAGTTTCACGCATGAATTCACAATCAAGCGCAAAAGCTTTTTCTTGCTCCAACTTAGCGCATAAATTATTGAACTCTATTTGGGTCTCTATATATATCATCTTGCACAGGTTAGAAAATCGGTAAAAAAACAATCAAGTGCTAATTTTTTTAATTCTTCTTCCATATTTTTATCATTTATTGTAAAAGTAATAGTTGGCAAATCTAGCTCTTTTTTGATTAAGAAGGCAAAATTAGCTCTAGCTTTCTCTTGGGTCATAGAAACTGCATCACATGGGTTTAATTTAATAAAATCAATAATTTCGGCAAATTTATATTCATCATGATAAGCGGCAAAAATAATTGCTTTTGGTGCATATTTTTTAACTTGTTTATATTGATTAAAATAATAAATTTGCACAATAGTTCTACTAATTAGCTCAGGGCTATTTTTTTTGATATAGGCGAGCAACTCTTCAGGTAGAATATCTTTACTATCAGAAACTAAATAACAATCTGGATGCTGCTTAAACCAGATCAAAATATCGGCTAAAGTTAATTGCTGATAATTATTAACCATTTGATCTTCAGTAAATTCAGCTAAATTTGTCCTACCAATTTTACCAAAAAGCTTCTTTCTAGTTTGCTCCCAATCGTGAATTAACACATAATGATCATCACTAGTTTTACTAATATCAAACTCAATAAATCTATGGCCATTATTATAAGCTAGATTTAGTGCCTCAAGTGAATTAGTATAGGTAATATTATTTATACCACCACAAGCGTGAGCTATATATTTTGCAAACATATTTAACCATAAATATTATAGACAATAATGTTTAAATTTTTATGATAAATAAAAATATTAATTAATTATTAAATGAAAAACGTGAATATAGAGCTTATCAAAGAATATAGAAGTGAAACTAATCTAAATAGAAATTTTGCTTTAGAGGCTGTACGTGTAACAGAATTTGCAGCTTTAGCTTGTAGTTCATGGATAGGTAAAGGTAAAAAAGATGATGCAGATCAAGCAGCAGTTAATGCCATGCGTGACTCACTAAATACTATGGATATAGATGGTACTATCGTTATAGGAGAAGGAGAAAGAGATAAGGCACCAATGCTTTATATTGGTGAAAAAGTTGGCACTGGTAATGGACCAACCATTGATATTGCTTTAGACCCTCTTGAAGGTACAGATTTATGTGCTACTGGTAGCCCTAACTCACTTGCAGTAATTGCTTTTGCTAAGAAAGGATGTTTTTTACATGCACCAGATGTATATATGGATAAAATTGCGGTAGGTAATGGCTTACCAAATGGTGTAGTTGATTTAGATAATACACCAAAAGTAAACTTACAAAATTTAGCAAAAGCAAGAAACTGTGATATTTCTGATTTAACAGCAGTTATATTAGGTAGAGATCGTCATAATGAGTTAATTGCTAAAGTAAGAGAAGCTGGTGCAAGAATAAAAATTATTACTGATGGTGATGTAGCAGCTATTATATCTACCGCCATTCCGAACCCTTCTGCTGATATTTATTTTGGTATTGGCGGAGCGCCAGAAGGAGTATTAGCGGCTGCAGCTTTACGAGCAACTGGAGGACAAATGCAAGGAAGATTAAAATTTTATAATGATCAAGCACAGATTGAACGTGCTACTAAAATGGGCATAACTGACCTAAACCAAAAATTTACTCATGAGGAAATGGCTCAAGGCGATGTGATGTTTGCCGCTACTGGCGTTACAGATGGTTTTATGCTAAAAGGCGTAAAACATTATAAAGGCAGAAATATTACTCATTCTATTGTTATGCGTTCTGCTACTAAAACTATTAGAACTATTACCACAGAGCAAACAATAAAGTAACTTATAACTTATCTGGGCCAAGTGATAAAGCAGCAGAACCCGTATATGAGGTTTCTATAACTCCAAATGGTTCAAGTAAATCTATGAAATTTTTAATTCTTGATGGTTTATCGGCTACTTGCAGCATAAAATAGTTCTTTTCTTTATCTACCAGCTTAGCATTATGAATATTGCCAATTCTAATTATTTCATCTCTGGTTGCTTCAGTAATTTTAACTTTTACTAATACTAAACTTCTTTCAACATGTGGCATTGAACTAGATAAATCTATTGCTTTATGCACTGGTACCAATCTTTCTAATAATTTAATAATTAAGTCTATTGTATGTTGCGAACCATAGGTAGTAATAGTAATTCTGGAGATATTTCTTTGTTCATCTACTACTGCAACTGATAATGTTTCAATATTGTAACCTCTTGCTGAAAATAAACTTACCACTCTTGCTAAAGCACCAAATTCATTATCAACCATTATAGCGATAACATGCTTATCTTCTATTTTTAAAGTTTCATTGCTCATACTAGATTCTTATTTAATTCAACTTTCACTTTCTGGTTAGGGTTAAGCTCCATCTCATAATGAGCTGCTCCTGCTGGAATCATTGGATATACATTTTCCTTAGGATCAACCATACAATCAAACAATACTGGACCATTATGCTGAAGCATCTCCTGGATTTTATTGTTTAATTCAGTCATATTATTGGCCCTAATACCTTTAATACCAAAACTTTCAGCTAATTTAACAAAATCGGGTAAAGCATCCATGTAGCTTTCACTATGGCGATCACCAAAAAATAATTGCTGCCACTGTCTTACCATACCCATATATCTATTATTTAAAATCATAATTTTAACTGGCAGCCTATATTGCTTTATTGTAGATAATTCTTGTAGATTCATCATAAAAGAAGCTTCTCCAGTTACACAACAAACTAATTTCTTGGGGTTAGCTATTTGCGCACCTAATGCTGCTGGCACACCATAACCCATTGTACCGGCGCCACCAGAAGTAAGCCATTCATTTGGGCCATCAAATTTAAAATGCTGGGCTGTCCACATTTGATGTTGACCTACATCAGTAGAGACTATTGGGTGCTGTTCTTTAGTTGCCTCATAAAGATACTGCACTGCGGTTTGAGGTTTGATAATTTCACCTTTTTGCTCGAATGAAAGAGATTTTTCAGCTCGCCACTGCTCAATTTTACTCCACCAATCTTTAATATTAGAGGCTGTATTTTTTTGTTTTAACTCCTGCCACTCAGCTAAGATCTCAGCTAAAGAAAGGCCATCATCATCTTGAATGGCAACATCGACTTTAATATTTTTATTGATTGAAGATATATCAACATCTATATGAATTTTTTTAGAATTTAAGGAAAATTTATCAGTACGCCCAGTTACTCTATCGTCAAATCTTGCACCTACATTAATCATTACATCACTTTTAGCCATGGCCATATTTGCTTCTAAAGTGCCATGCATGCCTAGCATACCTAAAAATTGTTTATCTGTTGAAGGAAAAGCTCCCAAACCCATTAAAGTAGCGGTGGCAGGAAAGCCTGTAGCCTTAATTAGTTTAGTTAAAGTTTTAGCTGCTTCTGGCCCGGCATTTATAATACCTCCACCTAGGTAAAAAATTGGTCTTTCTGCTTTTGCAATCAGGGCTACTGCTTCTTTAATTTTGCTTTTTTTAGGTTTTAATGAAATATTATATGATGGTCTTGATATATTTTTAATTGCCTTATAAACAACTTCTGTATTGGAAATATCTTTAGGTAAATCAATTAAAACAGGTCCTGGTCTACCTGTAGTAGCTACCATAATTGCTTCATGCACTGTTTCTTCAATTTTATTAGCATCTTTAATTAAATAATTATGTTTAGTACATGATCTAGTTAAACCTACCGTATCAGCTTCCTGAAAAGCATCAGTCCCAATTAACGCACTAGGAACCTGACCAGAAATACAAATTAGTGGTATTGAGTCCATCATAGCATCCATTAGACCAGTAATAGTATTAGTAGCTCCTGGGCCAGAAGTTACTAACACTGCCCCTATTTTACCTGATGATCTAGCATAACCTTCTGCAGCATGAGTTGCACCTTGTTCGTGCCGCACTAAAATATGTTTTAGTTTATTTTGTTTAAAAAGCTCATCATAAATAGGCAATACTGCTCCACCTGGATAGCCAAATATCTTAGTTATACCATTATCTAATAAAGCTTTAATTAAAATGTTAGCGCCGATAAATTTTTGTGTCATATTTAAGCAAAATTAACTATTTACAATATTTACTAATATATATTTTTCAAGTAAAATAGCCAGGAGATATCATTTCAAAAGTCAGAAACAATATAGTTTAAGCTAATTTAAGCTTATAAGTTATCATTATTAAGCAATATATAATACCAAATCCCATTTATAAAGCTGTTTTTAGTCTATAATATTAGCTTCAGAAATTTTAAGCTAAAATTCCAGGGCTAGCCTTAGACACTGTTAGCTAATTTAAAATTTTAGCTTGGAATTTATGGAGTTAAAATTGAAGAATAAAAATCGGTTTATAGAGGGAATTAGTATAACCTAAAAATATAAAAAATAAATATCTGCTGATGTGGAAAATAAAAATTTTAAGATAATTATTATTAGTTAATTTAGCGAATTAATTGATTAGCCGATTCTCTTACAAGCAGTGGTCTTTCACATGGTACTAATAAAGCTAATGTTGATCGATATGTTCGATCTGTAACGGGAATTTCTGTATTATCTTCTAGACAAGACTCTACTAAACTATAAGGGGTTAATTTTTCACTATTCTTTTCTTGCGGATCGATTAATTGATTATCTAATATATATTTAACTAAACTTAATCTACCATCTAGTGCAAAGATATGTAGCAAATTATTGTTATATTGAGCTTTAATGTCTTTAATAATTTCTGGTTCTAAAGAAGCTAAATAACTCTTAATCTGTTCCTCAGCATTATCTGCTGAATTATTTAAATAAGTTAATATTTGCTCTAAATGCTCTTGATGAGGTTTAATTTTTCTGCGCCAGCAACATAAAAAATTCATTTTAATAATTAATTAATTAATTATATTTAGATAATATTAAATTTTCTTCTAATACAAGATATTAATTTAAAATTTAAGCAGTAATAATTGTAGAAGAAAGTTAGAGTTATAGATAAAATTTCTATAAAATAATACTCAAATTATCAAGTAAATATATAATTGCTACATGAATAAAAAAGCACATCATCACCAAATAATTTATCTATTAACTTATTTAGGCTCTATTCCTTTTGTTTTTTTTACGATATTAAATATTTTAGCTATAGAGTATTTTTTTGGCTATAAAACTGATTTTATTTTAGTGAGCTATAATGTAGTTATTTTATCATTTATCAGTGGTCTTAACTTTTCATATGGCTTTAAGCAACATCATTATGCAAAATATTTTTTAATCATCAGCAATTTTATAGCTTTAATTGCTTGTTATAATTTACTAATTACTAATTATTATTCTAGCTATATAATGCTGTTGCTGTCCTTACAAATTTGTTTAATATTAGATTTTCTAGCTTACCGAGCCCATATTATGCAATATTGGTTTTTTAAATTACGGATAATCATCACCCTGATTGTCTCAAGCTGCTTAATAATTAATATATTTTGCCTTTAAATTTGCTAAAAACTGCTTCAACAAAATATTAATTTCCTGACTATGTTTAGATTCAGCAAATAATTTAGAATTTCTATATTATAATGAGTTTCATATAAACAGATTATTTAAATTTGGTATAATTTAACGTGAAAATAAGCATCTCAATATTTTAACCAAGCAATTATTCAAGCAACGATATACTGATATTAAAATTTAAGTTTAAAATCTATTAAAACTAAATTTATATATAAGATTTTTGGTTATTTTTAGTGTATTAGGAGAAAAAATATTTGTTCAAAGATAAAAAAAATGTTACATTAAGTAAGTAATCTTTTAAAAGGCAGAATATGCGCATTAGTGATATACCAGAATTCAAAGATAAAAGCCAGGTTTTAATTATATCAAAAGAAGCCAAAATTATTGATTGTGTAAAAAAAATGGCCAAACATAATTATGGCTCAATAATAGTAACTGAGAAAAGCAAACCTATTGGTATTTTTACTGAACGAGATTTATTAAATAAAGTAGTTGCTAAAAATATTGATCCACAAAAAAACACTGTAGATAGGGTAATGACCAAAAATATTGCCACAGCTAAAAGTGATGATTTAATATCATCAACTTTACGCCGCATGAGTCAAGGTCGTTTTAGACACATGCCTATAGTTGATGCAGATGGCAAGATAAATGGCGTCATTTCCCAGGGCGATTTAGTTTCTTACAGCTGGTCAGAAATTTTTCACTTTCTTGGGCAGAAAACTAAATCTTCGTTTTTAACTCATACACAAATCTGGATGTTTGTATTAGCTTTTGCTATTTATGCTTATGTTATCATATTTATGATTGAGTAAGCTAATAAATCAAAACTCACTAATTTAGCATAGAATTTGCCATTATATTTTAATTTCTAAAAAATTAACTGATAGCAGCGAAGATATGTTCTTGCTAGTATAAAATTGATCTGTTATAAACCATGTTTAATCCTAAGGATGGGTGTCCGAGTGGTTTAAGGAACTGGTCTTGAAAACCAGCGTGCGGGCGACCGTACCGTGGGTTCGAATCCCACCCCATCCGCCAGTTTAACTGGCTCTAACTCATTCTCCACTCTATTTTTTTCTAATTACAATCAACGCTCTAAGCCCAGTAAATCAAAGGCTTTACGAGTTTTAAAACTCAATTTCAGTCGTCCTTTTTCTTCTCCGATTTTTCTAAAATTCTGCCAAAATCAGCCCAAAAATTCTCTCTTTCTCCGTTTGGGTCGTCCTGTTTTGATTTTAGGACGCCTCGATAAACACTGGCTTTATAGCTTTTCTGTCGAACTTTTCTGCTTGGGTGTGCGAATGCAACTCTGATGATTTTTGCGAACTTTTTTAAATTTATGACGAGTGGTATTTTTAGATATTTATTATATCCTTAATGATGAATTTTTCCTTAAGATAAAAATTGGTTTTTCAAATGTATTTATACTATTTTAGTTTTATAATTGACCTTATATATTCATAATTTACAATAATCTTTTTAACCAAAGATTATAGAATTATGGCTAGAAAAACTAAACT
>CAXPEK010000041.1:0-3653 GCA_964216065.1 Candidatus Actinomarina sp. | reverse complement strand
TCAAGCTACTTTTGCTAAAGCTTTTGGTTTAATTGGTGGTTATATAACTGCTAAATTTTCCTTAATAGATGTAATTCGTTCTTATGCACCTGGATTTATTTTTACCACAGCAATGCAGCCTGCTAATGCAGTGGCAGCTGCAAAATCAATAAATATTTTAAAACATGATCAAGAGATAAGAAAAAAATTTCATCTTAATGTAAAAAAATTAAAAGCTAAATTAGTTAAGGCAGAAATAGATTTTTTGCAAAATGAAAGTCATGTAATTTCAGTAATGATTAAAGATGCTAGAAGATGCAAAATAATTTCAGATAATTTACTTATAAAACATGATATTTATATTCAGCCAATTAATTATCCTACAGTGCAAAAGGGTCAAGAAAGGCTTAGAATTACTGTTAATCCATTACATAGTGAACAAATGATGGATAAGCTAGTGGAAGCTTTAAAGCTAGAAATTAAAGCAGCTTTTCGTCAATAAGTTTAATAGTTTCTGCGCAGCCAAATAAAGAAATAAAAGATCCCATTCTTGGTCCTGTAGATTGTCCTAACAAAATTTCATATAAAGCCTTAAACCAATCTTTTAAAATAAAATTAAAATCATTACCTATTTGATAAACTATATTTTGCAATTCTTGTGCATTATTATTTGTAGCTTTAGCTAGCTCTTTTTTAAGAGCTAAAATAGCTTCTTTTTCTATAGGAGTAGCTGTTCGGTATGATTTATTTGCTTTAATAAAATCATTATAATAATGCACAGCATATTCTGCTAGTAAATCAAGAAAAGGACATTTTTGAGCATTTAAATTAGAGTCATATTTAGAAATAAAACCCCATAAAATCTCTTTATTATCAGGGTTACAGGCAGAAGCTAAATTCAATAATAAAGAAAAAGTAATATTACCCATATTTATTTTAGGCACAGTGCCATTATGAATATGATATACAGGACTATCTAGCTGTTTGGCCTGATCTAATTTGGTAAAATTATTAACAAAATTTAAATATTCATCAGTTGCTTTGGGAATTATATCAAAATGTAATCTTTTAGCAGTTTTAGGTTTATTAAACATATAATATGCTAGACTTTCTTTTGGGGCATAACGCAGCCACTTATCTATTGATATACCATTTCCTTTTGATTTTGAGATTTTTTGCCCTTGGTCATCTAAAAATAGTTCATAATGAAAATTATAAGGTGCTTTATTACCTAAAATTTTACTAATTTTTCTGGCTAAATCTGCGGAAGGAATAATATCTTTGCCATACATTTCATAATCTACATCTAAAGCATGCCATCTCATGCCAAAATCAGCTTTCCATTGCAATTTGCAATTACCATTAAATATTGAAATATTTTGTATATCACCATTACTATTAATAAATTCTAGCTGATAATTTTCTTGATCAATAGCTTTAACTCCTGTTTCTAAGATTTTACCACTAATTGGGCAAATAGGCATAAAAGGACTATAACTTGCTCTTCTTTCTTCACGTAAAGTAGCTTTTACAATATTGGTAATTTCCTCATAATTATCAGCTAATTTCTTGAGAGCATTATTAAAAATACCTTGTTTATAACATTGAGTAGAACTAAAAAATTCATATTCAAAACCAAAACTATCAAGAAATTTCTTGAGTCTATTATTCATGTTTGCACCATAACTACTATGCTCTTCATAAGGGTCTGGTATATCAGTTAAGGCTTTTCCTAAATTATCATATAAAATATTAGCATTAGGTATATTATCAGGCACTTTTCTTAAACCATCCATGTCATCAGAAAAACAGATTAGTTTAGTAGGTATTTCAGGAGCTAGTTTGATAAAAGCATTTCTGACCATAGTAGTTCTAGCCACTTCTCCAAAAGTGCCTATGTGAGGTAAGCCTGATGGTCCATAACCTGTTTCAAATAAGACAAAGCCTTTTTTAGGTGTTTCAAAATTAATTTTTTTGAGCAAAGCTCTAGCTTCTATGAAAGGCCAGGAATTGGAACCTTCATATAGAATATTATTTTGCTTCTTGGGCATTTTTCCTTAATTCTTCAATAATTTCAAGACGAAGCTCTTGGTCATTTAATCTTTCTCTGATAAAATATTCCATAAAATTTAATTCGCCTGGCGTAAATTCCTCAAAATTATTTAAAATGTCAATTATAATTTTTTTTGCTGCATTTCGTTCACCTCTTGCTTCATGTATAAAAGCTGGCATTTGTCTTGCCCAGTAAGGCATTTTTACATCTTTAGGTGTAGACGCTCATTCATATGCAATCTCTAAAGCTAATTTATTATCTTTTAAACGGTGATTAGCAATATAAACAGCTTGCACTAGCCACCACCACTTATTTCGTAAGTCTTTATTAGCATGGTCGCGTAAATATTCTATAATATAAATAGTATCTTCTGGATTTTGTGTTTGTGAGTAATAATAGCTAGCAAGTGAAGGTACAAAATTAGATTGGTCATCTAGCTCATCTAACAAATAAAACCAGCCTTGTAATTTTTGGTAATTATAATGTTTTAAGGCGGTGAACCTGCCCCAACTATCACCTGCATTTTGAATTTTAAAAGCAAAATTTCTAAAATAAAACTGCTCATCACCTAGTGATAATAACTTAATAGTATTTAATTTTGGTACATTTGGTACAATTATCATATCAGGCTTAATATGCTTTGTTTTATACCAAAAACTAATTTGAACTAATAAAACTGAGATAATAGCTATAGTTAATATATGTGGTTTGATTTTTTCTAGCATAATTTAGAATTGCTTTTTGTTAAAATCAATAACTGACATTAATAAAATTAAACTAATATAAATTACCGATTGTCCACCAATTAAAGCAAACATATTAGTATCTATATTGCCATAAATAAGCCATTTACTTTGGCCAAATTGGTCTAGTCTAGGCAGAAGTGATGATAAAAGTTTTAAGGAAATTTCAATTGCAACATTAAAATTAATATTATTTAGGTTAGAAGGAATAATAATAGTAGATACAGCAAAACCCATTATGCGTGAGATAATATAGAAAGAAAAACAACCTAAAACACTACTTACAGCACTTTTTAAAATTAATGATGCTAATATAGCAAATGAAGAAATAATAATTAATTAAGCAAAAATTGAAAAGCTCCATAAGGATAAACCAGCTAAATTTGGTTTAAAGAAAAAATAGATAAATAATATAATGGGTAAGAGCAAAATAAAGGATAAGATTATAAAACTGAAAAAATAAGAAAATAATAGGGTGCTTCTACCAATAGGTCTAGAAATTAAAAATTCTATTTCACGATTTTCAAATGATCTTCTAATATGGAAGCAAATAAATAAAACTAACCCAATAACTAAAATCATTCTGCTGCTAGCTACTAAAAAAGCCAATTGCATTGATGCCTGTTCGGATAAGGCAGTTGATCCTAAAAAGACAGAGATAAAACAAGTAAAAATAAGAATCATAAATAAGCCAATAAAAAGCCAATCTCTAACTGCTGTTAGTAATACATATCTAATTAATGAATTCATATTATATACCTAAATTTTGTGGATCTTTTGTAAAAATATTATAAAAATTACGATCAGCATCATTAATTGATGTTCCTGAATCTATAATGGTTGCTTTGATAAATATAACAGTTTCTGTAATGCTGCTA
>CAXPEK010000040.1:0-7491 GCA_964216065.1 Candidatus Actinomarina sp. | reverse complement strand
TTGGTATTAGAAAAAATTTTTGTAAAAAAACGTTAAAAATATCAAAAAATCTAAAAACAGAATAATTAGCTAACAGCGTCTAAATAGAAAGTAAATAGCCTAGATTGCAACATGCTCTCTATATATTAAGCTAATATTTACTTGCATAGTTTGCTAAATTTATTAAACTATATGTATTTGCAGCTTAACCTAAAAATTTAAATATATGAAAAATAGCGAACATATAGTAAAATCTTACGGCAATGAAATAGACGAGCTAGTAAGTGGAATCATGGCAATGAAAGATATGGCCATTGATTTAATCAAAATGGCCGAGGAGAGTTTAACCGCCCCAAATAGCTCAAAATACAAAGAAGCCAAATTAAAAGACATACAAATCAATAATTTAGAAAAATCTATAGAAGCAAAAGCTATTACTTTATTAGCAACAAGGCAGCCTATGGCAGGAGATTTGCGCTTTATTGTCTCTGCTATTAAAATAGTTTCTTTATTAGAGAGTATTGGGGATAGAGCTAAAAAAATCATTAAAAAAGCCTCTATAATAAGCTCTTCTTTTCCTGATGAAGTAAATAAAGATATTCAAAATATGAATAAAATAATCATAAATATGATTAATGAAGTATTCTTAAATATTGAAAAATACGATTTCTCAGATCTAAAAAAAGCTTATGCTGATGATAATAAAGTAGATGATTATTACAGCGAAACCATGAAATTAGTTTTAGAAGCACAAGAAAAATCTGATGAAGATCTTAAAGAATTTATTGCAAAAATTAAAGTGCTTAAAAATTTTGAGCGTATTGGTGATTATGCAACCAAAGTTGCAAAAATTGTATATTACATAGCAGAAGGTTCTAACAGCCCTGATTTTTAATTATGAAAAAAACTACTTTATTGTGCATATTAGATGGCTGGGGTCATCGTATTGAAACAGAATTTAATGCTATAGCCTCAGCAAATACCCCTAATTGGGATAAAATATCAGCCAAATACCCCAAAAATTTGTTAAATACTTCTGGCAAATTTGTTGGTCTGCCAGATGGTCAAATGGGTAATTCTGAAGTAGGGCATATGAATATAGGCTGTGGCAGAATAATGCTACAATTATTACCCAAAATCAATCAAGCAATTAGCGAAAATAATATTATTCAAAAAGAAGAATTTCAAGACTTTGTTACAAAAATACACAAAAGTGGTGGAGTCTGCCATTTGCTTGGCCTGCTGTCAGATGGAGGCGTACATGGTCACATAGATCATCTTATTTATTTAGCAAAGCAGTTAGCTAGATTAAACATAAAAGTAAAAATTCACGGTTTTTTAGATGGTCGTGATGTAGCTCAAAAATCAGCTCTAAAGTTTCTGGACTATTTGCAAAAACAAATTAAAGAACAAAATAATATAGAAATAGCTACTTTAGCTGGACGCTATTTTGGTATGGATAGAGATAATAACTGGGATAGAATAGCAAAAAATTATACTGCCATTAGCCAAGCTGAGGGCATTAAAGTAACCGATTTTAAAGAAAAAATAGAATCTTACTATCAGGAGGGAATTACTGATGAATTTATACCACCACTTATTGCTGAAAATTACCAAGCTATAGCAGCTGGTGATGGCTTATTTATCACTAATTTTAGAGCTGACCGAGCTAGACAAATAATTCGCTCTTTTTTAGCTAATGAGTTCGATGGCTTTGCAAGAAAACAGCATCAGTTTGCGGCTATTCTTGGAATGGCTGAATATGCTAATGATATAGACCAATATTTACCTATATTATTTCCTAGTAAAATACCACAAAATACTTTAGCAGATATTATATCAGCACAAGGATTAAGGCAGTTACATATAGCTGAAACAGAAAAATATGCCCATGTAACTTTTTTCTTTAATGGTGGCGTTGAAGAGCCAAAAGCCCGAGAAGAACGCATATTAATAGCTTCGCCTAATGTAAAAACTTATGACTTACAGCCAGAAATGTCTGCACCTAAAGTAACGGCACAATTAATTGAGGCATTAAAATCTGGTAAATATGACTTTATTGTAGTTAATTTTGCTAATCCTGATATGGTTGGCCATAGTGGAGTTTGGCAAGCAGCAATTTCCGCAGTTGAGCAAATAGATGAATCTCTCGGCAAATTAGAGCGAGAAATTATCGCTATTGGTGGCAATATGTTAATTACAGCTGATCATGGTAACATAGAATATATGTTTGACAAAAATACTAATCAGCCCCATACTGCACATACTTTAAATCCTGTGCCTTTAATTTTAGTTTCCCCGCTAAATTTTAACTTAAATAGTGGCAGTTTATGCGATATAGCACCGACAATTCTTGAATTAATGTCTATAAAAAAACCTAAAGAGATGACCGGAAAATCGCTATTAGAAAAAAATGTTTAAGCAAAAAAAACAGCTTCCTAAGAAGCAATCAAATTTCCGTGTAGCATTAGAGGCAATATGCCTAGCACTTTTAGTTAGAAGCTTATTATTTGAACCTTTTCATATTCCATCTGGTTCAATGAAGAGTGGTTTGCTAGAGGGCGATTTTATTATAGTTTCTAAATTTAGTTATGGTTATAGCAAATATTCTTTTCCCCTAGGTCTAGCACCTATAAAAGAGCGTATCTTCAGCAAAAAACCCGAAAGAGGTGATGTCGTTGTTTTTCGCTTACCTACTAACCCTAAAATTAACTATATAAAAAGATTAATAGGCATGCCAGGTGATAAAATTCAGTTGATTAATGGCGAACTATATATAAATGATCAGCTAATTAGTAAGAAAGAAAATGGTTATTTTTTAGATCAAAATCTCATGATACCACAATATCAAGAGATTCTGCCTAATGGTAAGCAATATAACATACTTGATCAAGTAGCAAATAGTGTGGCTGACGATACTCCTATTTATAGAGTACCACAAGGTCATTATTTTCTTATGGGTGATAATCGTGATAATTCACAAGATAGTAGATTTATCACTAAAGTGGGTTTTGTACCAGAAAAAAACTTAATAGGACGGGCTAAATTTATTTTTATGTCAACCCAGGATAGCTTATTAAAATTCTGGTCTTGGCATGAAAATATTCGGTTTAATCGGATTTTTGCTAAAATAAAATAGAGAATAAATGGAACTTTGCACAATATTTGGACATAAATTTAAAAATCCACTCTTACTTAAACAAGCTCTAACCCATCCAAGCTCTCTGGTTAAACCTAATTATCAAAAATTAGAGTTTTTGGGTGACCGTATTTTAGGCTTGGTAATGGCTGAATATTTATTTGAAAATTTTCCAGATAAAAAAGAAGGCGCGCTAGCTAAGAGGCATGTAAGTCTAGTATGTGGAGCAAGCCTTACTGCTGTAGCTAAAGCAAATAATTTAGGTGAGCTAATAATAATGTCTAAAGGAGAAGCTAGCAGCGGAGGTAGAGAAAACTCATCAAATTTAGCTGATGTTGTAGAAGCAATTATTGCGGCCATTTTTTTAGATGTTAATGATTATCATTATGTGAAAAATATTTTAGTGAAACTTTGGTCAGATAAATTGCGCTTGATTGAAGAAACTCCTCCTGACCCTAAATCACAATTGCAAGAATTACTGCAAGCCAAAAAATATCCCCTACCTTTATATAAACTTATTGAGCAATCAGGTCCTGCTCATGCGCCAGCTTTTAAAATGTCTTTAAAATTACCTAAATTAGGAGAAGAAATAATAACAGCTAGTTCTAAGAAAAAAGCAGAAGTTGCTTTAGCAAAAAAAATGTTAGAGAGGTTAAAAAATGCAACCTAAATGTGGTTTTGTAGCAATCATAGGAGCTCCAAATGCTGGGAAATCTACCTTAACTAATTTGCTGGTAGGTGGCAAAGTGACTATTGTATCACCAAAAGTTCAAACTACTAGAGCTGCTATAAAAGCGATTATGGTGGAAAATAATACTCAATTAATATTTTGCGACACACCAGGCATATTCAAAGCTAAAGGCAAATTAGAAAAAGCTATAGTAACTCATGCTCTAGAACAAATATCACAAGATATGGATATTATACTGCTAATAGATGTAGCAAAACCAAATAAAAAAGCTTTAGCTTTGATTTTGGCACAATTAGAAAGCCTAAATAAAAAAGTTATATTAGCTTTAAATAAGATAGATCTTCTGCCCAAAGAGCAGCTTTTACCTGTAATTGAACATTATCGAAAAAGTGCTTTATTTGCTGAAATTTTCTTAATTTCTGCCCTCAATAATGATGGTGTAGCAGATTTAAAACAAAGCTTGCTAAAAAGAGCTCCTTATTCTCCCTTTTTATATCCAGAAGATCAAATGACGGATATTTCATCACGTTTTCTCGCTCAAGAAATTACTCGAGAAAAGCTATTTTTAGCTCTTAAAGATGAATTACCCTATAATTTATCTGTAGAAACTAATAATTGGCAAGAAAATGAGCAAGGAAAAATCACTATAGACCAGACTATTTATGTGTCTAAAGAAGGTCAAAAAAAAATTATTATTGGTCACAAAGGTCAGATGATTAAGGAAATAGGTTCTCAAGCTAGAAAAGAGCTAAGCGAAATTTTTGCTACTAAAGTTAGTTTATATTTACATGTAAAAGTCAAGCCAGACTGGCTTGACAAACCTTATATGTATAATCATATGGGGCTAAAATATCCTAAAAACTAGCATAAAAAATAATCCTACTTACTTATATGATAATTTTACAGATTTATGGCTAAAAATTTAAAAAAAACATTTTTAAAAGAAGCATTAAATATGCTCCCTATTTATGGCTGGAACGCAGAACTAATTATTAACGTAGAAGACCAGCTAGGTTATCATAATATTTTTGCTACAATTAAAGATTTAGTAGCTTATCATTTGGAGCAAAATGATCTTAAAATGTTAACAAAATTAGCCAATGCTAACAAACCAGAAAAAGTTAGAGATAAAATAAAATTAGCCTTATTAACAAAAATTACCCTAAATGATGCTGCTATACTCAAAGAAACTGTAAAATTCTTAACTAAGCCACAAAATACCAACTTAGCGTTTAAATCTTTAGCTAATAGCTGTGATAAAATCTGGATTTATGCTGGGGACAAATCTGCCGATTTTAATTATTACACCAAAAGAACCTTGCTAGCTGGTATTTATTCTGCAACGATAGTTTATTATATAAAAAACTCAGAGCAAGATACCTTAAATGAGCAAGATTTAGAGCTTTTTATAAGCAAGCGTATTGACGAAATACTTAAGCTAGGTTCTTTTAAAACAAAAATTATAGACGAAACCACCAATTTATTTAAAAAATTTAAGCCTAATTAATAGCCAAATATTTTTACAAAACTTGTTGGCTTATAATTTTTAGCTATTTCTCCTGTAACTTACGGGCGATTAAAAAAGCTAATTCTAAACTTTGATTTCCATTTAATCTAGGGTCACAATGAGTATTATAATTGCTAGCAAGACAGGATTCTGTGATAGTTTTAGTCCCACCTAAACATTCAGTAACATTCTGCCCGGTCATTTCAAGATGAATACCTCCTGCATAGCTATTTAAGGCATTATGAATATCAAAAAAACTATTAACTTCGGTTAAAATATTGTCAAATTTTCTGGTTTTATAACCGTTAGAAGAAGTTTCTGTATTACCATGCATTGGGTCACAAGACCAGATAACTTCTAATCCTTCTTTTTTAACCACCTCTATTAATGGTGGTAATTTTTCGTTAATCTTATTAGCACCCATTCTTGCTATTAAATTTAAACGACCAGCTTCATTCTCAGGATTTAATATTTTAATTAATTTTAATAACTCTTCTTTTTGCATAGTTGGACCAACTTTGCAAGCAATAGGATTAGCAATACCTCTAAAAAACTCAATATGAGCTTCATCTAAATTACGGGTTCTCTCACCAATCCAGATTAAATGAGCAGAGCAAGCATAATATTTCTCATCTATAGGATTAAACCTAGTTAAGGACTCCTCGTAATTAAGAAGTAACGCTTCATGTGAAGTATAAAATTCAGCACTATTATAATCTTTATGAGCTGATAAATCATAGCCACATGCCTTAAAAAAAGAAGATGACTTAGCGATATCTTCAATAATATGATTAATTTTATTGTTTTTTTTGGCTATGTCAGAGAAATCATTTAGCCAGCTATAAATATTATCCAGACTAGCAAATCCTCCGGAGGCTAAAGACCTAATAAAATTTAAAGTTGCAGCAGATTGTTGATATGCTCTGATTAGATTTTGTGGGTTAGGAATTCTTTCTTCTGTGTTTTGTGTGATAGAATTGACCATATCTCCTCGATATGAAGGTATTTCTTCACCATTAATATTTTCAAAATCACTAGATCTTGGCTTAGCAAATTGACCGGCAATTCTACCTAATTTTACGATTGGTTTATTAAGTCCATACATTAAGACAGCAGTCATTTGTAAAATTATCTGAAAATATAATTTGAGGTTCTGTTCATTAAATTCGGCAAAACTCTCAGCACAATCACCCCCCTGCAACAAAAATGCTTTGCCTTTAGCTACATTTGCTAGTTGTTTTTTTAATTTTATAGCCTCATCAAAATAAATTAAAGCTGGATAGCTACTAAGCTTTGCTTCTATTTTAGCTAATTTTTTTAAATCAGAATATATTGGCTGTTGTTTAATCGGAAAATTTCTCCAACTTGATTGCTGCCAGTGAGTATTTTTTTGCCTAGTCATTTTATATAATTATTTCTTCTTGCTCATATTAGCTAGACTAATTAATATAGTAAACTCAATTATAATATGCAATAAACAGTGATATATAAAGATTATAAGAAAGATATAGCTTATCAAGGAAGCAAAGGCGCAAATTCACATTTATTATGTGTATCTAAATTTCCTAATGCTCAACATCATGCTTTTGAAACCTTTGATGAAGTTTTTCAAGCAGTAGAAACTGGCAAAGTTGCTCTAGCTGTTGTTCCTATTGAAAATTCTCACGCAGGTCGAGTATCAGAAATTCATAATTTACTCAAAGATACAAGCCTATATATAGTAGGAGAGTTTTTTCAGGAAATAAAACATCACCTAGCTGCCATTAAAAACACCAGTCTTAATAAAATCACTGATGTTTATTCACATCCCCAGGCTTTAATGCAATCTAATAAAAACATTAAAGCTTTATCCTTAAATCGACACTCTTTCTTTAATACCGCTCTAGCAGCTCAATATATTAAAAGAGAGCAAGACGAAACTAAAGGAGCATTATGTACAGAATTAGCTGCCCAAATAAATGGGCTGCAAATTCTAAAATATAACATGCAAGATGCCAAAAGAAACAATACTGTCTTTGTTGCTATCGCTAAGGAAGTTGAAGAATTACCTTCTTCTGCAGAAAAAAAAATAACTACCCTATTATTTACTGTTCGCAACATACCTGCTGCAATCTATAAATGTCTGGGCGGATTTGCCACTAATAATATAAATATAATAAAATTGGAAAGCTATAT
>CAXPEK010000039.1:0-4300 GCA_964216065.1 Candidatus Actinomarina sp. | reverse complement strand
AATCATTTTAAAGAATTATATCAAGCCGCTGATTTAATTACTAATACCATAGCAATAGAAGAAGAGCAATTTGGTAGAACTATGAGCAAAGGTTTAAAAATTTTGGCAGAAGAATTAGCTAAGAATCAGTCAAAAAAATTATTTTCAGGTGAGGTTGCCTTTAAATTATATGATACTTATGTTTTTCCTTATGATTTAACGGCAGATATTTTAAGGAATAATAATTTAATAATTGATAAAACTAGATTTGATCAATTAATGTTGGAGCAAAAAACACGCGGCAAAGATAATTGGGCTGGCAGTGGTGCTGTTAAAGATAATGATTTTTGGTTTAATTTAAATCAGGACATTACCTCAGAATTTACTGGTTATAGCAATAACAGCGATTTTGCTATTTTAACTGCAATTATTCAAGAAGAGCAACAGCAAGATTCTTATAAACAAGGTAAAGCTATTTTGCTTTTTGACCATACACCTTTTTATGCAGAATCAGGAGGGCAAGTTGGTGATACAGGTATTATTAAAACAGCAAAAGCTTTAATTGAAGTATATGATACTAAAAAATTAGCTCAGAATTTAATAGCTCATTTTGTAGAGATAAAATCAGGGGAAGTTGCTTTACAGGAAAAATGTGAATTAATTATTGATGCAGCACGTCGTAATAAAATTAGAGCTAATCATTCAGCTACTCATTTAATGCATAAAGCATTACAAGAAATTTTAGGTAAGCATGTTGCACAAAAAGGTTCTTATGTGGGTCCAGATTTGCTAAGATTTGATTTTACGCACCACCAATCATTAACCAAAGAAGAATTAAGAGCAGTTGAGTTAAAGGTCAATGAGATTATTAGGCAAAATAATCAAGTTACTACAGAGATTATGGGTATAGAGCAGGCTAAAGAGTCAGGCGCAATGGCTTTATTTGGTGAGAAATATGCTGATAAGGTTAGAGTTTTATCTATGGGTGAGTTAGAAAATAAGGTTTATTCTAAAGAATTATGTGGTGGTACTCATGTAGAGCAAACAGGTGATATAGCTATTTTTAAAATTATTAGTGAGGCTTCTATTGCTTCAGGTATCAGAAGAATAGAAGCAATAACTGGTGCTAAAATCTTTAGCTATTTATATAATTTAGAAGATATAGTAAATGCTGCTGCTACTATTACTAAAGCACCATATGAGGAGTTAGTTAAGCATATAGAAAATTTACAAGCTAGCAAGAAAACTCTAGCTAAAGAAATTGCTAAGTTACAGCAAGAGAAAGCTTTTAATATTACAGAAAGTGAAGTTTTTACTGATAAACAACATAAAATATTATTTAAAAAAATAAATGATATAGAAAGTAAAAATGCACGTGAATTATTATTTAAATTTAAAGAGCAAGATTTTTCCTTAATTATTTTAGTTACGAGTTTTAAAGGTAAAGCTAGTATTTTAGTGTTGTCAAATCAATTAGAGCAATATAATGCAGTTGAGATTGCGCAAAAAGCAGTGTTAAAATTAGGCGGTAAAGGAGGGGGAGGCAAAGCTGGCTTAGCGCAAGGAGGTGCTCCTAGTGATAAAAATATCAGAAGTTTAAATCTAGAAGATATATTATAATACCAAATCCCCTCTATTTTATAGATGGGATTTGGTATAACTTTATAATTTAAATTTAGATTAAGCTTTTTAATTTATTGTGCTAATAATATCTAATTAGTTATTAGAGGTTAATTTTTTATGTATCGAATTTATAGTTTACTTATTATTATGTTCTGTTTGTTTTGTAAGCTTAACCTATCTTTTGCTGCAGCTGAAAATAATATGGCTAATTGTCAAAATTTAGGGGCAAAATGGCGACAATTTAGTAATGGATGTGCTGATTATTGTTCTAAATATGAAACAGAATTTTCAGTATGTACTATGGCCTTAACTTGGTCATGTGATTGTGGTGAAGGTAAATGTTATGATAATATCAATAATATTTGCCGTGTGCCAGAACAACAGACTGAGCAAAAATCATTAAGGTGAAATTAATTCACCTTAATTTTTTTAATTAATTAATAAAAATTGCAGTTGCGGTAGCGTTAATAATTGCGGCAATTCTTACGGCGTCTTGGATAGCATTTTTACTAATATTGGCTTTTTCTAACTGATTAATATGGGCGTCAATACACATACCACAGCCAGTTATAGCAGAAACAGCTAAAGAGCATAATTCAAAATCTAATTTATCAATATTATGATTATTAATAAAATTCATTCTTAATTTTGCTGGCATTTTTTGATATTCTTTATTAGATGCAAGATGCACAAAACGATAATAAATATTATTCATAGCCATGATAGTTGCTGCACCTTTACAAGCATCTATTTCAGTTACATTAAGTAAATCACCAATTTCGGCTATCATGTAATCTATAATAGCGTGGTTTTTAGTACTATAAGCACAAGCAAGAGCGATTGCTAGAGTTTGCTTTTTAGTTAGGGGATTATTACTATCTTCTCTGAAGATAGAGCTTAGATTTAATTTTATGTCAGTTGCATAATTTTTTAATTCTATGGTCATAAATGCCTCTTATTTATTGTGATGAGTAGCAAATAATTTTGCTACTCATAATTTGTAAAATTAACTTACTTTTAATACTTCATCACCTTTATTCCAATTACATGGACATAATTCATCAGTTTGCAAAGCATCTAATACTCTTAAAACTTCATTGACATTTCTACCAACACTTAGGTCAGTAACCATGACAAAACGAATAATACCATCTGGATCAACAATATAAGTAGCTCTTTGTGCTACACCTGCTTCTGGATCTAAGATACCTAAATTTGCACATAATTCTCTTTTGATATCAGATACCATTGGAAATGGTAGATCTTTCAATTCTTTTTTGTCATTTTTCCAAGCTAAATGAACAAATTCAGAATCTGTGCTTACTCCTAAGATTTGTGCATCTCTAGCTTTAAATTCAGAATCTAATTTACCAAATTCTGCAATTTCGGTAGGGCACACAAAAGTAAAGTCTTTAGGCCAGAAAAATAATACTTGCCATTTACCTTGATATGATTCATTCGAAATATCTGTAAAAGCGTTACTAATTTCATTGCCAGTAACTGCTGTTAATTTAAATTCAGGAAATTGATCTCCTACTGCTAACATGATAAACCTCATATAATTAATTATTAGATTTACTTATAAATTAAAAAAACTATAATTAAAATATATTATTCTTATAATCTTAATAAGTAATTCTTATGAATATTCGTGATTTACAATATATAATTTTAGTAGATAAATATCAGCATTTTTCTAAGGCAGCTTCTGTGGCTAATGTTTCTCAGCCTGCTTTAAGTATGCAAATCAATAAATTAGAGGAGGAGTTAGATATTTTAATTTTTGAGCGTAATAATAAAAAAATTATTACTACAGATATTGGAAAGAAAATTATTGCAGAGGCTAAAGAGATTTTGAGCAAAATAGATTATATTAAGGAGATAGCAAAATATTCAGCTAATCAGCTCTCAGGTGCAGTAAGATTAGGAGCATTTCCTACTTTAGCACCTTATTTATTTCCTAAAATCTTACCTCAGCTAGTAAGTAAATTACCTAATTTGCAATTTTATTTAACAGAAGAAAAAACTAATAATTTAATAAATGACTTAGCAGTTGGTAAGCTTGATATTGCTTTTTTAGCATTGCCGATAAATAATGATTTATTTACATGTCAAAAATTATTTAGAGATAAATTTTACCTTGCTGTTGCTGAGAATAACCCTGTAGCAAAGCAAGTAACATTAGCAAAACAAGATTTAGATTTTAGTAAAATGCTTTTACTTGAGGAGGGGCATTGTTTGCGTGATCAAGCTTTGGAATTTTGCCCTTTAGTTAATAATAATTTAAGTGCTAATTTTAGTGGTTCAAGTTTAGAAACTATCAGGCAAATGGTGGCAATAAATATTGGTTTTACTTTTATTCCTGAAATCGCTTTGGATCAAAATCCTAAAATAAAATATTTGGCCTTTAGTGATATAAATCCATACCGAGATATAGCAATTTGTTATAGAAAAACTTCGGTTAAATTAGAGTTATTAAGTCAAATAGCTGATTTAATTAAATTATTAATTAAATAAATTTGATTAGCTTATAATTCTCAAAAGCTAATTTAAAGCTATATTTTCTTTTCTGTATTATACTATTTTCAATTTATGATTGACCATATAACAATATTGAGTTAAGATTGTGTTTTAACATAACTGAGTTGTCTATATGTCAAAAATTGCAGCCTTGAGGAATGATGAATTGTTTGAAAAG
>CAXPEK010000038.1:0-3042 GCA_964216065.1 Candidatus Actinomarina sp. | reverse complement strand
CAGAAGGTAAAGAAGTTAATAGGCTTTATATAGAAGAGGGTTCTAATATAGCAAAAGAATATTATTTATCTGCAGTATTAGATCGTGAAACTTCTGCTATTACTTTTATAGCCTCGCAAGAAGGAGGGGTTGAGATAGAAGAAGTAGCTGAAACTAATCCTGAAAAAATTTTAAGAGTTACAGTAAATCCAGCTATTGGTATTCAAGGTTATCATGTTAGAGAGCTAGGATTTGGTTTAGGTTTTTTTGGCTCTGAATTAAAAGAATTTGGTAAAATAGTTCAAGGGATTTATGATGCTTTCATAGCTACTGACGCTGCTCAGTTAGAGATAAACCCCCTAGTAAAAACTGCAGAAGGACATCTGATCGCATTAGATGCAAAAATGAATTTTGATTCTAATTCGCTATATAGAAGAAGTGAAATTTTAGCATTAAGAGATGAGACGGAAGAAGATAAATTAGAGGTAGAGGCAAGTAAATATGATTTATCTTATGTAAAAATGGATGGTAATATCGGTTGTATGGTAAATGGTGCTGGTTTGGCTATGTCTACAATGGATATTATTAAATATTATGGTGCAGAACCAGCAAATTTTTTAGATGTTGGTGGTGGAGCTACAAAAGAAAAAGTTACTGAGGCTTTTAAAATTATTTTATCTGATCATGCGGTACAAGGAATTTTAGTCAATATTTTTGGTGGTATTATGCGCTGTGATATTATTGCAGAAGGCGTTATAGCTGCTGCTAAGGAGGTAAATATTTCAGTTCCTTTAGTAGTAAGGCTAGAAGGAACTAACGTAGAAAAGGGTAAAGAGATTTTGGCAGCTTCTGGCTTAGCTATTATTCCAGCTGATGATCTAGATGATGCAGCTAGCAAAATAGTTGCGGAAGTAAAAAAACTTAAATAGCATAGAGGTAAAAATGTCGGTTTTAGTAGGAAAAAATACAAAAGTTATATGTCAGGGCTTTACAGGAGCGCAAGGTAGCTTTCACTCAGAGCAAGCAATAGCTTATGGTACAAATATGGTAGGTGGGGTTACGCCTGGTAAAGGTGGTACAACACATTTAGATCTTCCGGTATTTAATACGGTAAGAGAAGCTAAAAAATTAACAGATTGCAATGCAACTGTAATATATGTTCCCCCTCCATTTGCAGCAGATGCAATTATGGAAGCTATAGATGCAGAGTTAGATCTAGCTGTATGTATTACTGAGGGAATACCAGTATTAGATATGGTAAAAGTGAAGAATATGCTTAAAGGTACTAAAACTAGATTAATAGGGCCGAATTGCCCAGGTATTATTACGCCTGATGAATGTAAAATAGGAATTATGCCTGGTCATATTCACCGTAAAGGTTCGGTAGGAATTGTTTCGAAATCAGGGACTTTAACTTACGAAGCTGTTTTTCAAACTACACAGTTAGGTTTAGGTCAATCTACTTGTATAGGCATAGGTGGTGATCCGGTAAATGGCACAAATTTTATTGATGCTATAGACATGTTTTTAGATGATAAAGAGACCGAATCTATCATTATGATAGGAGAAATAGGTGGTTCTGCTGAAGAGGAGGCTGCTGAATATGTGAAAGAGCAAGCTGCAAAAGGTAGAAGTAAACCAATGGTAGGTTTTGTAGCAGGTAGAACAGCTCCCCCAGGTAAAAGAATGGGTCATGCTGGTGCTATTGTTTCTGGAGGAAAGGGTACAGCTGATGCTAAAATTAAAGCTATGTATGATGCTGGTATTGCCGTTTCTGATTCTCCGGCAAGAATAGGTGTTACTTTAAAAGAAATTTTGTCATAAAAATTGAAAAAAGTGCTTTTTTTGTGCTTAAAAATATGTTATAGTGATTCTATTAATTTTTTAGGTTAATCAATTATGACTCACAAGAACTTTAAAAAGGGTGATTTTGTCGTTTACCCATCACATGGTGTAGGTAAAATTACCGATTTATTAGTTCAGTCTCTAGCTGGTATAGATTTGGAGTTTTATCAAATAAATTTTGAGAAAGACAAAATGAATCTAAGTGTGCCAGTTGCTAGAGCTGCTAAAGTTGGATTGAGGCGTTTATGTAGCCCTGAGTTAATTGATCAAGCTCTAGATATAGTTAGTGAAACTGCGCAAACTTCTAGGGGTATCATGTGGAGCAGAAGAGCTCAAGAATATGAGAAAAAGATTAATTCAGGTGATATATTAGCTATAGCTGAGGTTATCAGGGATTTACACCGTAATGTAAAAAACCCCGATAGGTCCTATAGTGAAAGGTTAATATATGAAAGTGCGTATAATCGCTTTGTGACAGAAGTTTGCCACGTTAGAAAAACTACCTTAGAGAAATTTGAGGAAGAATTTACAAGTATTTTGCATGTAGATGAAATTGATAGTGATGGCGAAGATTTTGATGATGATGATGATTACATTGCGGCTTAGCGTGTAACTTAATGAGGCCTCCATTTAGGGGGCTTTTTTATTTTGCATTAGATATTCTTTGAGATCACGATAAAGAAATAGTGATCCACAAATTAAGATAATATCATAGTTTGATTTAGTGATTAAGTTCTCGAATATTTCTGTTAGGTCGGTAAAGATTTTAATATTGTTAAAAGCTTCTTCTGTTGTGCTAAATTTCTTAAAATTATATATTGATTCAGGGTTTGCTTCATATTTTACTCGAACAAAACATATTTCTATATTTTTTTGTATAAAATATTTGAGAAAATCTTTATGATTTTTATTGGCAGTTCTGCCATAGATTAGGCAAATTTTTTTATTGTTAAAATTTTCAAGCCATCTTGCTAAATATAGTGCTCCTGCTTGATTATGAGCACCATCGAACCAAATTTCTTGTTGGTTATTAGAGCTGATTTTTTCTAATCTGGCTGGCCATTTAGTTTTTTTAATAGCTTGATTGATGGTTTTGTCTGAGATATTAAATAAATTTTGTTCTTTAATTGCTGTGATTGCAGTAGCAAGATTAATAATTTGATGTTCACCTGCTAGGCTTGGTAAGTTATAAAAAGTTAATTTATTTCTGTGCAGATC
>CAXPEK010000037.1:0-7728 GCA_964216065.1 Candidatus Actinomarina sp. | reverse complement strand
TTTCTTCAGGAATTTTAATTTATATTATGGGTATATTAGAATTTATAGAAAATATACAACATATTTTTATTAAATATTCATATATATTTTTACCTATAATTTTTAGATTACTAGCAGCGTTAACTTTATTTAAAAATTTTAAAATATCTAAATTTGATTAATTAATTTTTATTTTTATTATGAAATATATCACCATAACTTTACTATTTTTTATGTTCAGCTTTCTTTCATCTTGTAATAATAACTTAGTTAAAAACTACCAAGCAAACGAACCCAAATTAGATATTAGACAATATTTAAATGGTAAGATCAAAGCTTATGGAATTTTAGAAAATCGTAACGGTGAAATTACCAGAAGATTCACAGTAGATATGATTGGCACTTGGCAAGGAAATAAAGGAAAATTAGAAGAGTTTTTTATTTTTGATGATGGTGAAGAAACTAGCAGAATTTGGTACATAGAATTTACAGATGAGCATAATTTTACGGCTAAAGCAGCAGATGTAATTGGCCATGCAACTGGATCTCAATATGGTAATGCATTGCAAATGGCATATGTTTTAGATTTAGTAGTTGATAAAGAAAAAAAACTTAAATATAAAGTTAAGTTAGATGATTGGATGTACCTTATTGATGAAAATATCTTAGTTAATAAATCAACTATCAAAAAATTTGGCATAAGTTTTGCAAAGTTAACTATTTTTTTTCAAAAATTAAATAATGAATAATAATTTTTACTATAATAAAAATATTTTAATTATAGGTGCTAGTTTTGGTATAGGTGAAGCTCTTGCTCAGCAATTAGCTCAAGCAGGTGCCAACTTATTTTTAACTGCAAGGTCCAAAGATAAAATTGTGGCACTAGCAAATAATCTTAATGGTCAAAATTACGCCTATAGCTGTGATATAACTAATCAAAAACAAGTAAAAAAATTATGCCAAGAAATAGAAAATAAATGGTCTAAAATTGATCTAATTATTTTTTCAGCTGGTATCTATGAACCAATGTCTTTAAATAATTATTCTGCAGAAATTGCCGCTAATATTATTGCTGTAAATTTCACTGCTATTTTAAATTTTTTAGATTTTTTTCATAAAATAGCCCAAAAAAACGCTCTTTCTCACTTAGCTATTATTTCTAGTGCTGCTAGCTATTTTGGTATGCCTAATTCTTTGGCTTATGGTGCGTCTAAAGCAGCTTTAAGTAGCTTAACAGAAAGCTTATTTTATGAATTACAGCAATATAAGGTTAAAGTTCAGCTTATTAATCCAGCCTTTGTTAAAACTAGATTAACCGCTAAAAATAACTTTACTATGCCCAATATAATTACTGTAGATCAGGCAGCTAAAATTATTATAAGAAATTTAAATAAAAGAAAATTTGAGATTTCATTTCCTTTAGCATTTATGACCTTTATGCAAATAGGCAAAATTCTTCCTTTTAAATTAAGAGCTTTCTTTCTTAAGAAAATGGTGCAAAATAAAGAAAAAAATTAATAAATGCCGAATAAATATTCTTCCTATAACGGTTTTAACTTAGTTGAGTTAGCAATTATAATTACGATTATATCTCTTATAATTACCTCTATTTCAGCAGGAAGATCTATTATTCATAATAGTAAGCTAACTAATATTATGAAAAACTTTAATTCTTACATGGCTGCAATACATAATTTTAAATTAGAATATAATTCATTACCTGGTGATATTAGCAATGCTTATAATTTTTTTGGCATAGATTGCGATGCAAATGCAGAATTGTGCAATGGTAATGGAGATGGCTTAATTACTACAAATACAAATAATAATGATGATGAAACTAACAGATTTTGGCAACATCTATATTTATCTGGTTATTTAACCGAATATTCAACAGGCAAAGGTGGTAAAGCATTATCAAGCCCTAAAGGTCCCATTGAAGGCTCATCATTTATCATGGAAGCATATAAATTTTATGATTTTAAAGGAAAAATCACTGTTACTAATAACTTAACTTTTTCATATTTATATGATTTTCAGGGTATTTTAGCAGTACAAGATGCACACAATATAGATATAAAAATGGATGATGGCAAAGCATATAGTGGTAATATTTTAGCAGCAGATGGTAACCAATATCCGAATGGCACTTGTACTGGCAGTTATATTACTGATTATGAAAGTGACTATATATTAACCTCAACTATTCCAGGTTGTCTTTTAGCTTATCCATATGAATTTCAAAATTAATCAAGGGTTCAGCTTTGTTGAATTATCAATTGTAATTATAATTTTCACCTCACTATTTGCTCTAATTTTTTCCAGTAAATCTATATCTGAACAAGCTAAGAAACGAAATATAATTAATAATTTATATAATTATGAAATAATCATTAATCAATTTTATCATAAATTTACTAAATATCCTGGTGACTTTAATCAAGCATATAATTTTTTTGGCAATAATTGTGCTATAAACCCTGCCTATTGTAATGGAGATGGCGATGGTATAATTGAAGCTGTAGCAGCAAATAACAATGAAAGAGAAAATTTAAGATTGTGGCAACATCTAAATCTTGCCGAAATGCTTCCTGGCAATTTTCCGGGTACTGGTGCAAGTGCAAATTTAACTAATTCTCCATTAAGTAATCTTGATAATGCTATTTACCATGTAGAAAACACTAATATATTTAACAATAATAATAATAAATTATTATTATCTTCTGTATTTAGTCAAACAGCTTTTAATGGCATTATATCTGTTTTAATGGCTAAATCTATTGATATAAAAATTGATGATGGCAGAGCTCATAAAGGTAAATTATATTCTATTACAGGTGATAATATTGCAAATTCTAATGATTGCTCAAGCTATCGCAGCTCTAGCACGCCAACAGACTATAATTTAGGCTCGACCGAAGAGGAAGTATGTTTTATTGGTTATTTATTTGATAAAGATTAATAATTTTAATCAAATTGTTGCATTAAAAGGCAAATATTTTACTATAAAAATATGTTTACAATGAAAGATCTACATAAAATAATTAGAGTTGACCATGCTGGAGAATATGGTGCCAAAATGATTTATAAAGGACAGATTGATTTTACTAGAAACCCAGAAACTAGAGCAAAAATCCAAGAAATGCTAGAGCATGAATTAGAGCATCTTGAATATTTTGAACAAGCAATAAAAGAGAAAAATATCAGACCAACTATTTTTTTGCCTTTATGGCATGTTGCGGGCTATGGCTTAGGTGCTATAACTGCTTTACTAGGTGATAAAATGGCAATGGCTTGTACCGCAGCAGTAGAAACAGTAATTGAAGAACATTATGAAAATCAAATCACCACTCTAGCTGACGGAGAATTAAAAAATTCTTTATCTAAGTTTAAAGCAGATGAAGCTCACCATAAAGATCTTGCCATTGATTCAGAAGCTTTAGAGGCTCCATGCTATAATATATTTGCCAAATTTGTTAAGCATAGCTCTAAAGCAGCAATATGGCTATCTGAAAGATTTTAAAATTATGTTAATTTTCTCTAAAAAATCACATTATCTTGCTTTATTAATTACTTTAATAGCCTGTTTCTGGCTATTAAGTGGCGTTATAAAGCCTAAAAAAGTACCAGAATTAATGGCTGTTAAAACTAAAGTATTAAATAATGTTACCACACAAATTTCTAAAATAGCCATATATCAACAAAATTATAAAATATATGGCAATAGTAAAGCACATAAAATAATAAGCTTAAAAGCAGAAATTAGTGGTAAAGTTAAAGAAATTTATAAAAATGAGGGTGCAGAAATTGCAGCACAAGAGCAGTTACTATCGCTTGAAATTAATCAATATAATGCTCAATATGAAGAAGCTAAAGCAAATTATCAAAGTAAAAAAACTACTTTAGAAGCTACAAAAAAACTATATCAGAAGGGACTCTCTGCCAAAACTATACTAGCAAATCATAAAGCTGATTTTCAAGCAGCAGAAGCACAGTTAAAAACAGCTGAATTAACTTTAGCAAAAACAGATATTAACGCTCCTTTTGCTGGAACAATCGAAAGAATAAATGTTGAAACTGGTGAAATCATTGAAGCTTATAGAAGTGAAATAGCTATTTTAGTAAATAATGAAAAAATTTTACTTGATGGTTATATTCCAGAAAAATTAATTTCTACAGTTAATGATATTGCAAAAATAGAAGTAGAATTTATCAATAATGTAAAAAAAACTGGCACTTTAAATTATATTTCTACAATTGCAGAACCAGTTACCAAAACCTATAAAATTGAAATTTTAGTAGATAATCAGGACAAATTAATTAAAGATGGTATGACCGCAGAAATTATTTTTATACTGAAAGAGGTAAAAGCGCATAAAATTTTAAGTTCTGCTCTCACTCTTGATAATGATGGCAATATTGGCGTTAAAATAGTAAACCAAAATAATATTGTAGAATTTTTACCAGCAGAAATAATAGCTGAAGAAGGAGAATTTATCTGGCTTAGTAATTTGCCTGATATAATTGAGTTTATTACTATTGGGCATGGTTTTGTTCAAGATGGTGAAGAAGTTTTAGTACGTAGAGATGAGCTTAATTGAAGCTATATTAGCAAAAAGAAAAGCACTAATTTTTTTGTTTTTTATCCTGATTATTTTGGGATTTAAAACCTATAATAATATTGCTCGAGAAGAATATCCCGATGTAAGAATACCTTTGATTTTTATTACTATTCACTATGAAGGAATAGCTCCTGAAGATGCTGAAAAATTACTGTTAAAACCAACTGAAAATCAGCTAAAAACTATTGAGGCTATAAAAAAAATTACTTCATATACTGTAGAAGGTATAGCTTCGATCATCTTAGAATTTGAAGCAGGTTATGATAATAATTTAGCACTTAATAATGTAAGAGAGAAACTAGATTTAGCTAAAGCAGAATTACCGCAAGATATTGATGAACCAGTTATAAAAGAAATAATTTTTAGTGAATTTCCTATTCTAAATTTAACTTTAAAAGGTAATCTTAATCAAAAGTCACTTGCTAACATTGCCAGAAAACTTCGTGATTCCATTGAAGAACTACCTAATGTGTTAAATGTGAATATTGCAGGTGATATAGAAGAAACTATTGAGATAATTATCGATCCTATAAAATTAGAAGCATATAGTATTTCAAGTGATGTTATTAAAAAATTAGTGAGTAACAATCAATTAGTTACAGCAGGAGCATTAATTTCAGATTCTAGTCGTTATGCCATAAAAATACCTGGCTTATTGGAAAATATTTCAGATATTGCAAATATTCCTATTATTTCTGATGCGGAACAAATAGTAAAATTATCAGATATAGCTCAAATTAAAAAAGGTCACAAACCACTTGAGTCAATTTCTCGGTTAAATGGTGAACAAGCAGTGACCCTAGAAATTTCTAAACGCTCTGGTAAAAATGTTATTGAAACAGTTGCTTTAATAAAAAAATTAGTTGAGCAGCAAAATTATCTTAAAACGAATAACCTAGAAATTATCTATTCACAAGATTCCTCGCAAAGAATTATTACTTCTAATGAGGATTTACAAAATAATATAATTTTAGCCATCATATTAGTATTAATCACCTTACTTATTACCGTAGGTTTAAAGCCAGCATTATTGGTTGCTTTAGCGATTCCTGGCGTTTTTGTAATGTCGATATTAATTCTAGACCAGTTAGGATTTACTCTTAATATTGTCGTATTATTTTCACTAATTTTATCTGTGGGCTTAATCGTAGATTCAGCTATTGTCATTGCAGAATATGCTGATAAAAAAATGAGAACAGGAAACTCAGCTACTAAAGCATATATAGCAGCAGTTAACCGCATGAAAATTCCCATTATTATTTCTACTGTAACTACTTTAATTGTCTTTTTACCTTTATTATTTTGGCCAGGAGTAGTAGGACAATTTATGTTTTTTATACCATCTACATTAATTATTACCTTAACATCATCATTAATCATGGCCTTAATTTTTATTCCAGTAATTGGTTCTTATTTTGGCCCCGATCATGATGCAAATATTAAATCGATTTTTGGCGAAAAAATAATAGCAAAATATGAGCTTTTAGTGGTTAAACTACTTAAAAAACCTCTGCTTTTTCTAGGCATAATCTTTATTTTTCTGATTATTTCTATTTTTTCTTTTGTTAAATTTGGTAAAGGAGTTGAGTTTTTTCCTAAAATAGAACCTGACTATGCTACTATAAATATCAGAGCAAGAGGAAATTTATCAATTTATGAAAAAGACTTAATTGTTAAAGATTTAGAACAGCTTATTTTAAAGAACCGTTCAGCTATAAATATTATTTACAGCCGTACTGGTCAAGGAAACTCTTCCAGGAGAGGTAATAATAATACAGCTGATACTATAGCTTCTATGCAGTTAGAGTTTATAGACTGGCGCTATCGTAAGAAGGCGCATGAGATATTAGCCGAGCTTAAAAAAATTTTAGAACAGAAATATTATGGAGTTTTAGTAGAAACCATGGCTGAGAAAAAAGGTCCTGCTAGTGGTAAAGATATTCAAATAGAGCTATATGGTAAAGATAGTATTTTACTAGAAGCACAAGCTAAGAAAGTTACTAATTTTCTATCTAGCAACAATAATTTTACTGATATTGATGATTCAAGGCAAATACCAGCTATAGAATGGAAATTTAATATAAATAGAGAATTAGCAGAAAAATCTACTTTATCTATTCAAGAAGTAGGTAATTACATTAAATTAGTTACTAACGGAATTATTGCTACAAGTTATAGGCCAAATGACAGCGATGATGAGGTTGATATAATTATTAGATTCCCTGAGAAATACAGAAACTTATCTCAATTTGATACATTAAAAGCTATTTTGAAAGATGGCCAAGCTGTGCCAATTACTAATTTTATTACCAAAACTGCACAGCAAGAAATCCAAAAAATCGAGCGTTCTGATGGCCAAAAAGTTGTTTATATAAAAGCAAATATGGCTAATAAAATTTTAACCAATGATGGTGTTAAAATAATTGAAAATTGGCTGCAAAATAATTTAGCTCATAATATTAGCTATAAATTTCGTGGTGAAGATGAAGATAGTAAAGAAACTGGTGCTTTTCTTAAGAAAGCTTTTGGCCTTGCCTTAATTGCCATGGCTTTAATTCTAATTATTCAATTTAATTCTTTTTATAAAATGGTAATTATTATTAGTGCAGCTTACCTATCTACTGTAGGTGTATTAATTGGCTTATTATTAACCAATAGTGCCTTTGGTATCGTAATGTGTGGTGTTGGTATTATTTCTTTGGCTGGTATTGTGGTCAATAATAATATTATTTTTATAGATAGCTTTATTAAATTTCAAAAAGATGGGCTAAATATCAATGAAGCAATTATTAAAACTGCAAAATCTAGATTTCGCCCTATTATGTTAACTTCTCTAACCACCATATTAGGTTTAATACCTATGATTTTTAGTATGAATATTAATTTCTTTACTAGAGATATATATTTTAACTCACCTTCCAGTCAATGGTGGCAACAATTATCTACCACCATTGCTGGAGGGCTTGCTTTTGCTACACTGCTCACTTTATTTTTAACCCCAGCTTTATTAAGAATTGGGGCTGATTGCAATAATTATTTTAATAATATCAAGAAAAAATTCTTGCAAAGGTAACAAACTAGCTTTATATAACAAAGGCAGAGGGCCAATAGCTCAGTTGGTTAGAGC
>CAXPEK010000036.1:0-2001 GCA_964216065.1 Candidatus Actinomarina sp. | reverse complement strand
ACCTTTGTTTATTTGCCATGGTTTAGAAAATATAAAACCCATATGGAATTTTTGATTAAATTCTTTTACTACTCCAAGAGCAAAATTATCTGTATAAAATTTTTCAGACATATTAATAAAGCTATTTGGGTTATTTTGATTTATAGTTTTCATAAAACCATATTGTATAAAATAATTAAGTTTATTAACTTTATAACTAGATGATAATTCTAAAATATTAGTTTTATAATTTTCAGCAATCTTAAATGCTTCCAAGCCACCAATAGCCTGACTAGCATTATTTTCCTGAATAAATTGATATTTTAAAGATAAATTCATTTTCTGAGAAAATTTATTAAATGATGTAGTAAGACCAGAAAATTTACTCTTACTAATCTCATTTTCTTTAGCCATAACAGCCACACTCATTAAATACTTATTATTTTTTTGGAGCATAGCCTGAACATCAAAACCTTTAGAATCTGAATCTGAGTTATAATAATTTGTTAAGTTATTTTTGCTTAAAATATTAAATTTATCAAAAAACTTCTCTTGAAAAAAGTTTGTTACTTTAGTTGAGCCAGCAGCTAGATTAAAGCTTAATTTGTCAGTTTTGAAACTATAATTAAGATCACTAAATTTAATATCTGTTTCATTATTATCAGGGTTAATAAAAAAGTAATTAGTTAATAAATTACTCCTGCTATTTACATTAAAATTTAGACCAGCATAATTAAAGTTAGTTTGCTGAAAATTATAAGTATTTTTTAATAATGCTTTTTGGTAATTATTATTGCTAATTTCGCTATTTAAAAATGTAATTTTACTTAAATAATTTGCTTTATAATCCCTACCATAAGCATCAAATAAAACACCTTGTTTAATAAAATTCTTAAATTCTGTTGTAGTAAAAAAATCTCGATATTCTGTAGGAATAAATAATTGTGATTCATCGTAAGAATACGCCAAATTACTTATTGCGGTAGTGCTGCTTCCCTGTGGCTGTACAGCTGCATACAAATTTAATAAACCATATCCAGTAGTAGTATTAGTATTAGTGGCAGTATCATTACTAATTTGATCTGCCGTGGTTAATAATATCTGCACTATATCTCTTCCAGTTAGGCTAGGCCAGGCTGATTTTAACACTGCTGCAGCCCCAGAGACTACTGGGGCTGCCATTGAAGTTCCACTAGCTATTACATAATCACCATCATTATAAGTTGAATAAATACTAACTCCAGGTGCCATCAAGCAATAATATTGTACAATACCACATCTATTACTAAAACTAGCTATATCATCTGTAACACTATCATAGGCAGCAACTGCTAACATTTGTCCGTTTGCTACTGAGTCCTGTGCTAGATAAGCTGGATATACAGGATTACTATCACTTTCATTACCAGCAGCAATTACTATTACTAAATCTTCATTATCAGTAACTAAATTACTAATTTCATTTTTATATGAATCAATAGTAGGATTTGGTTCTTGATCATAAGTCAGAGTACTTCCCCAACTCATATTAACTATATCAGCATCTAAATTTTTAACTACCTCATCATAATTTACAATACCATAATTTAAACCTAAATCCTTGTAAGCCACAGATAATAAATTTGCATTTGGAGCTACACCATGCATACCACTATCATTTTTTTCAGCTGCTGCTATACCTGCTACATGAGTGCCATGACCATCTTCATCTAATAAACTATTAGCATTACTATTTGGTGAATAATTACCATCTAGATCACTATGATTCATTACAATACCTGTATCTACTACAGCTAAATTAACTTGATCTCCTGCCCAATTTTTTCCTTGATTACTTAAATATGCATAAGCATCTGCGGCTTTGATTAAACCTAGAAAATCTTGGGTTGTGTAGGTATTGCCACTATCAATATAATTACGCTCTGTATAATATTCTGCAGTTTTAAAGTTTGTAGCATTACATGTTCCACTGCAATTATTAGATAAAATAGTATCAGAAAAATTAGCGAATAAATCATTATA
>CAXPEK010000035.1:0-3802 GCA_964216065.1 Candidatus Actinomarina sp. | reverse complement strand
GTAAATATTTTCACACCCATGGGTAATAGAAATATTAGGAATATAAATGGAAAAATACCATAAAGCATTGCCTCAATGGCTGTTCTAGCGAGAGGAAGCCATGTTGTAGCCTGAGCAGCAGATCTCTCAAAGGAATTTTTTGTTTCTATTGCGGTTATTACTTCGCTATATTGAGACCCTGAAATTTCAGCATTCTTAAATGCATTAATCATGAGATTTTGTTTTATGATGTCTTGAGAGTCTTTTGAAGAATTAATTAGATAATTATGGGTTTGATTTATAAAGTTTTCCATGAAGGATTCAGCGGTGTAATCATTTAAGTTTTGACTGAATGTTTTGTTATATAATGATATTGTTTGATTATCTATTTCCTCATCCCATAAATCTGAGATTTTGGTTAGTGCCTCTTTACAGCTTAGATATTGTGTCTTATTACCTGCATCATCTATCTCTTTATTTATATAATCTATACCCAAAGCTGTAGAATTAGCTATTTTTTTTGACTTGACTAATTCCCACAAATTATCGCTTTCTGCTAATTCTGAGTAACTAATAGCACCGGACATGAACACGCAATTTTCTATATAATTATTCATATTGGCTGCGAAATTAACATCCATAATTTGCATTTTTTGTATATCTCTCATAACTTTAGACCCCATTAACATTCCTGATTTTGAGTATGAGAGGTCGCCTGGCAAAGCAGCAGCTTGGTCAAATAATTCAGCCAAACCATTTCCTATTGCAGAGGTATAACTAGCAAAAAATGCTAACCCATAAGGGACATTATCGACGGTTGCATGATAAGAAGGATCAAATTTATCACTAATTAATATAGTTGTTTTAGGTACTAAGAGACCTTGATAAAAAATCAAAAAACCACCAAACCAAAGCGAAATTTCTCGAATATTAGAAATATTAAAAGACATTTTAAACCCTACCCAAGCAGCAGCAAATACAAGACTAATGGCTGTTAGATCGGCATATGCACTACTATTAATAATCATAGCTACACCATTAAATATATAGTATAAAGCCTCTCCTCCTCCTTGGGTTACGATTTCTGTAGTCATTTTTGCTGATCCATAAATTTAAGGTTTTTGGCAATCATTTTCTGTAACAAATTTTCTACAGTGATTCCTCTGTTTAAAATTAGTATATAATCTTGATACTTTTTTCCGGCTTCTTCTTGTGCTGTGTTTATACTTTTTTGGATTTCATCTTGTTGTTTAAAAAAATCTTTATAAACTTTTTCTGAAGATCCTTTATTAAGGTTGTCTGTTGCTCTTTTAGTCTTGTCTATCACAAGATTTAAATATTTATACAAAACATCATAAGCAATATATTCAGATAAAGTATAAAGTTCTGTATTATTATTGCTTAATAAAGAGCTTAAGCTAGCAAATTTATATATAGGGACAGAGGTGATAGTAAGTATTTTCTGAGTATTATCTGAAAGTTTAGACTCTCCAGAAGATGCAATATGTTCTTGAATTTCTGTAAGTGCTTTTTCGACTAAGCCTAGGAAAGATTTATTACTATCAAAGGAATAATTTTCATATTGAGGATTTAGGCATTTATCTACATCGCTGCATTTTAATTTTCTAATATCCCTTCCTTCTAAAAGACTTTGTATCATTTTGTCGCTTTCAATTTCGCTACCTATGTTTCTTGAAGAGCCATCTGCATTATCATTTTCTGCTCCAGAAATTATTATTGTTCCAGTAAGGGTCATAAATAACTCAGATAATTCTACTGAATCTGCGTCTTCAATATCTAAAATATTTGCTTCTTTAAGGGCGGCCCAAGCTATATTTATATTAGTAACTTCTTTTGCTTCTGGTGATTGAGTTTGTGTTGCATGGCCTCCAGAGGTGCATTCAGCTCTTGCTTCAGATGCATCTTTATATTTATATGATGCTAATCCCCAAGTTCTACAGCCATGGGTTTTAATGCTATTAATTAAACCTCCTCGATCATTTATTAGGGCGTTTGCCGCTTGGCACGAATTAATGTTTAACTGGTTTATTTCTCTTGCGACATTTTGAAAGTATTTTAAGACACTACCCATTTGAGGAGAAATATTATCTAGTGCTAATTGAGCTAAAGCTCCTGCAGAATTACTGATAATTGATTTTCCTAATGCTATTAATTGGTCAGAAGAAATAAAGCTAAAACCACCTGCAAAAAAATCTATTCCTCCACATCCGGCTCTTACTGAAGGCAATCTTACTGATGCTAATTGTGCATTTTGTATATTAGATCTTATTTGTATCCCTCCTAAACTCATATGCCCAGCTTTTTGGCTTTTAACAAACTGTGCTTTATTTGCGTTTGACACTCCACCTAACGAGTCCCAAAATTCTGACATATCATCTTCTATTCCAGCAAAAGAGTTTTGGTTAAGTAAGATCGTTGCCACTAATATTATGTGGTACAAAGGTTTTATCATAAGTCTTGGCCTAATTCTATTTCTGTTAGATTGAATATACGTTGTTTCAGTTCTTGCATTGATAGTGCACCGAAGCCAACTGGAATAATTTCGGAGGTTTCTTTATCAAAAAGGATGGTAGCAGGTACTGTATCTATTTTTAGATTAATGCTTTGCCCATTATCTAGTTTAGAGTTTGGCCATTCCTTTAGTTTAGGTCCATCTTGTGAGATAGCTATTACTTTAATATTAAACTCTTCTGAAAATTGTTTTATGATGGGTGAATATGCATGGCAATATGGACAAGTAGAACGATAGACAAAAAACAAGCCATATCTTTCGTTTAAATTCTGCATAGTAGTGTCTATTTCATTATTACGTTGATCTATCCAGCTTCTTTTTCCTATAGAATTAACTGGTCTTTTAAGGGAGTAGTCTATTTCTGGATTTTGCCAAATAGCTCTCTGGGCTACTTCAGCAACATATGATCGTTTATCCATAATATATTGGCTATATTTTATGTAATTTTTGATATTTTCTTCTGTTGGAAACACTGTTGCAATATTTAATAGTTCCTTAAGTTTTTCTCTCATCTGCTCTACTTCCTGTGTTGCATACTCACCAATATCTAGTTTTTTATTTTCTTGTTTTGTTTGGGGCTTTGTTTCTGTTTTTGAATGATTTTCAACATCAGGATCACAGTAAAAGTTCCAGCCTAAATTTTCTGCAGCACAATTATTTTTATAATAATTAGCGTTTGCTCCTTTGATTATAAAGAGCATGACAAGATGTATTAATATGTAGCAAGCTTTCTTTTTCATTGTGCACAACATGTTTTTTTTCGCCAAACTAAATAACCAAAATCTTCTCCTGCTACTGGTATTTCTTTACCTGATGAATGTAAAATAGTTGCTCTTCCATATGGAGTGCAGCCATATGGTCCGATACCTGGTATTGGTATGGTAGTTTGAATTCTATATTGTGATTTTTTTATTATCGGTGCTGGTATAGGTGCACATATTGCTTTAGGCCCTGACGTATTCCACAACATTAATTGACGATGTAATTTTGCGGTAAATCTTTCTACTGAAAGGCTAGAAGATTGTATAGAGGTCATATGCTCAGCATTATTTCCAGTAAATGGATACATATTTCCTTGGCAACCTGCACACCAGAACAAAACGTCGAGTGGTTTTGATATAGTGGACGCTATACAATCTGCTGCACAAGCTGTTTTAGCTATTAGATTAGCAAATAAAATTGACTCTGGATGCATTAAAAAGGCTAAAAAATCATTGTTCCAAAGAGGATCAAATTCTGTCATATATGCGAGATCAAATCCTTGTGGATCATTGCAAATTGCTGCATCTT